>JBEKZK010000121.1:0-9535 GCA_049509935.1 Xanthobacteraceae bacterium
CACCTGTCCGAGAGCAGGATGCCGCCTCGCCGGCGCACTGCTGGCCACAGCGCTCACGACGCTCCTGGCCGCCTGTGGGCCGGAGACAAAAGCCAGTGCTCCCGAGCCGCGCCCGGTCAGGACGGTGACCGCCGCCAAAGGCGAAGTCGGCGAAAAGGTTGTCCTCACCGGACAGATCCTGGCTGAAAACGAGGCATCGCTCGCCTTTCGCATCGGCGGTCGAATCATCGAAAGGCTGGCCGGGGTCGGCGACCATGTCGAGCCGGATCAAGTGCTGGCGAAACTCGATCCGCAGGACGAACTGAACGCGCTGCGGTCAGCGCAGGCCGCAGTCTCCGCCGCGGAAGGTCAACTGGTGGAGGCCCGCAACACGTTCGATCGTCAGAACACGCTCTTGCAGAAGGGCTTTACGACAAAAGTCTTGTTCGATCAGGCGGAGCAGGGGCTGCGCACGGCGCAATCCCGGATCGATGACGCACAAGCGCAATTGCAGATCGCCGAGGACCGCGTCACCTATACGCAGCTGAAGGCGAACGTGACTGGAGCAATCACGGCGAGAGGCGCCGAGTCGGGTGAAGTCGTGCAGCCTGGCCAGATGATCTTTCAGGTGGCGCGGCACGATGGGCGCGACGCGGTGTTCGATGTTCCGGCCCAGATCATAAGGTTGGCGCCGCCGGATCCCAAGATCATTGTGACCCTGACCGACGATCCGTCGGTCACGGCGGAAGGGCGCGTGCGGCAGGTCGATCCACAGGCCGATCCCGTCACGCGTACGTTTCGGGTACGGGTGAGCCTCATCGATCCCACGGCGGCCATGCGGCTCGGCGCGACGGTGACGGGACGGATGCAGCTGGAATCGGCTCCCGGCGTCACGATTCCAGCCAGCGCCCTCACCAAGATCGACCGCCAGCCTGCGGTCTGGATCGTCGATCCCTCGACCCAGACCGTGTCGCTGCGCAATGTGGGCGTACGGCGCTTCGATCCCGGATCTGTCGTGCTGTCCGATGGGCTCGAGGGCGGCGAGATCGTCGTGACGGCCGGCGTTCAGGCGCTCCATCCAGGACAAAAGGTGCGCCTGCTCGGAGCGCCTTCGTGACCGGCCCCAATCTCTCCGAATGGGCACTCAAACATCGCTCCTTCGTCATCTTCATGATGATCGCGGTGACTGTCGCCGGCCTGCTGTCCTATTTTCGACTCGGCCGCAGCGAGGATCCGGCTTTCACCTTCCGGACGATGATCGTGCAGGCCTCGTGGCCGGGTGCCACCCTCGACGACACACTGCAGCAGGTCACCGAGCGGATCGAGCGCAAGCTGCAGGAAACCAGAGGCCTCGATTACCTGCGCAGCTATACGAGCCCCGGCGTCACGACCATCTTCGTAAACCTGAAGGGATCCACGACTGCGGCCGAGGTGCCGGACATCTGGTATCAGGTTCGCAAGAATATCGGCGATATCCGCCACACGCTCCCGACCGGCGTCGTCGGACCCGGGTTCAATGACGACTTTGGCGAGACCTTTGGCTTGATCTACGGGTTCAGCGCGGACGGCTTCAACCACCGCGAGCTGCGCGACTATGTCGAGGACATCCGCTCGCGCCTGTTGCAGGTCGCCGACGTTTCGAAGATCGAAATACTCGGCGCGCAGGACGAGCAGATTTTTGTCGAGTTTTCGACCCAGCAACTCGCCGGACTTGGCGTCGACCGGGCGGCTTTGATCGCGGCCCTGCAGGCACAGAATGCCGTCAGCCCGTCGGGCTCCATCCAGACCGGCGCTGAAAAGCTTTCGCTCCGGGTATCCGGCGCATTTCGCTCCGAAAGAGACATCCTCGACGTCAACTTCCTGTCGAACGGACGGATGATCCGGCTGCGCGACATCGCCGAGGTTCGCCGCGCCTTTTCCGATCCGCCGCGACCGATGTTCCGCGTCAACGGCAAGCCGGCGATCGGCCTCGCCATCGCCATGCGCGATGGCGGCGACATCCTGGCGCTCGGCCGCAACGTGAAGAAGGCGATCGACGAAACCGTCGCCGATCTGCCTCTCGGCATCGAGGCGACGCTGGTGTCCGATCAGCCGGTCGTCGTCCAAACCGCCATCGGCGAGTTCATGGAATCGCTATGGCAGGCGATCGCCATCATCATGGCGGTCAGCGTCGTCAGTCTCGGCTTCCGGGCCGGCGCGGTCGTCGCGCTCTCGATTCCGCTGACGATGGCGATCATCTTCCCGATCATGGAATTCCTCAGGATCGATCTCCAGCGCATCTCCCTTGGCGCCCTGATCATCGCCCTCGGCCTTCTCGTCGATGACGCTATGACCACCGTCGACGTCATGACGTCCCGCCTCGGCCACGGCGACAGCAAGGAGCAGGCGGCAACGTTCGCCTACAAGACGCTGGCGTTTCCGATGCTGACCGGCTCGTTCGTCACCGCGGCAGGCTTCGTGCCCATCGGGTTCGCGCGGAGCGCTGCGGGAGAATATACGTTCTCGATCTTCGCGGTCGTGACCATCGCGCTGATCGTCTCCTGGTTCGTCGCCGTGCTGTTCGCGCCTTTGCTCGGCGTCGTGCTTCTCAAGAAGCCCGAGGCGGGGGCGCCTCAGCAACAAGGAGCGGTGGTGCGCATTTTCCGCGGCATCCTTCTTGCCGCAATGAGAATGCGCTGGCTCACCATCGCGGTGACGCTCGCATTCTTCGTCGTGTCTCTGCTGGCGATGCCGTATGTCCCGCGGCAGTTTTTTCCGGCGTCCGACCGCCCGGAGCTCGTCGTCGATCTCACGCTGCCGCAAAATGCCTCGATCTTCGCCGGTGATGTGGCCGCGGCGAAGCTCGACGACATGCTCAAGGGCGATCCCGACGTCGCCGGCTGGAGCACTTATGTGGGGCGCGGCGCCATCCGGTTCTATCTTCCGCTCAACGTGCAATTGGCCAACGACTTCTTTTCGCAGGCGGTCGTCGTCGCCAAGGATGTGGCGGCGCGCCAGCGGCTGCATGCGAAACTGGAGAACGAGCTGTCGACGCAACTCCCGAGCGTTGTCTCCCGGGTGTCGCCGCTGGAGCTCGGGCCGCCCGTCGGTTGGCCGGTGCAATACCGGGTCAGCGGACCCGATATCGCGGAGGTGCGCTCCATCGCCTTGCGGCTTGCTCAGGCGATGGGCGCGGATGCGAACGTCAAACAGGTCACCTTCGATTGGATCGAGCCATCACGCCAGGTCCGCATCAACATCGATCAGGACCAGGCCCGGCTCTTGGGGTTGAGCTCGCAGGCGCTCGCCGAGGTTCTCAACACGGTGATGACGGGAACGCCGATCACGATGGTGCGCGACGGCATCTATCTGATCGACGTCGTGGCGCGGGCGAACAACGAGCAGCGCGTCTCTCTGTCGACGCTGCGCGGCCTGCAACTGGCGCTGCCGAACGGACGCACGGTGCCGCTGAGCCAGGTCGCGACCTTCGAATTCGATCAGGAATATCCGTTGATCTGGCGCCGCCAGCGTCTGCCGACGTTGACGGTACAGGCCGACGTCCGGGCCGGGGCGACGCCCGAAGCTGCGGTCCGGTCGCTGGCTCCCGACGTCCAGAGGCTGAACGAAAGCCTGGCGAAAGGCTATCGGATCGATGTCGGCGGGACGGTCGAGGAAAGCGCGCATTCGCAGGCGTCGGTGTTTTCCAAGGTTCCGCTGATGCTGTTCCTGATGGTCCTGTTCCTGATGGCTCAGCTGCACAGTTTCAGCCGCCTCGCCCTCGTCGTGAGCGTTGTCCCGATGGGCCTCATCGGGATCGTCGCGGCGCTGCTCATATCCGGCAGGCCGCTCGGCTTTGTCGCCATCCTCGGCATTCTGGCGCTGATGGGAATGATCGCCCGCAATGCGGTGATCCTCATCGAGCAGATCGAGGCCGAGAGGGCGCAAGGAGCGGACGCCTGGGATGCGGTCGTCGAGGGTACTCTTTCACGCTTCCGCCCGATCACGCTGACGGCGATTTCCACCGTTCTCGGCTTCATTCCGATCGCTCCGACCGTGTTCTGGGGTCCGATGGCGTTCGCCATCATGGGCGGCCTGTTCGTGGCGACGTTGCTGACGCTGATCGTGTTGCCCGCGCTCTACGTCACGTGGTTCGGAATCAAGCAGCCACGGAGCGAAAAGGTCGTGGCCTGAAGCGGGGAAGAACGAAACGTTCTTCCGCCGCGGCGCTGGCCAGAATCGGCTAGAATGATCCGAACACCGAGCCCAATCCGATCACCGCGGCGAGGGCGACAAGGGAGCTGACGATCCCGACCATCACGATGTCGAAATAGCTGTCGCGATGGGTCGCGCCGCAGACGGCGAGGACGGTGACGACGGCGCCGTTGTGTGGCAGCATGTCGAGCGTGCCCGCGCCGATCACGGCGACCCGGTGCATCAGCCCGGGGTCTATGCCCTGCTCGGCGGCGATCTTCATATAGGCGTCGCCGAGCGAATCGAGTGCGATTGTCAGGCCGCCCGAGGCCGAGCCGGTGAGCGCGGCGAGAACATTCGTCGCCACCGCAAGCGAAACCAGCGGACCCACCTCGATGCCGAGCACCCAGTTGCGCACCATCGCGAAGGCCGGGAGCGCCGCGACGACCGAGCCGAAGCCGACAAGGCTGGCGACGCTCAAAACGGGCAGGGCGGAGGCATTTGCGCCGGCGTCCATGGACGCGCGCAGCGACGGCAGTCGTCGAAAATTGATGGCGACGAGAACTCCGATCGCCGCGGCGAGCGCGGTGACGACCGCCCAGACGCCGCCGACGGCGGAGAGTGTGGTTGCGCCCCATGCGTCCTCGGCGAGGTAGGCGGCGTCGAGGTGCGGCAGGATGAACAGCGACATCACAAGGTTGACGCCGATCACGATGACGAGCGGCAGGACCGCGAGGCCGATCGGCGGTCCCGCCGCGCTCTCGGCGCTGTGGGGGATCTCGGCCGGATCGAAGGCGCCGGATGTCGTCGCGCGCTCGCGCACGATTGGGTCTTCCACCGCATTTTCCGCGGGCTTGGCATCGGCCGCCGCGTCATCGCCGTATCCCTCGCCCGCCGCGCGAGCCTTGGCTTCGGCTCGCGAGAGCCACCAAAGGCCGAACCCAAGCATGATGGCCGAGGCGATGATTCCGAGTCCCGGCGCCGCAAACGGCGTGGTGCCGAAGAACGGCATCGGGATCGCGTTCTGGATCGCCGGGGTTCCCGGCAGAGCCGACATGGTGAAAGTGGCGGCGCCGAGCATGATCGCCGCCGGCATCAGACGCCTCGGGATCGCCGCCGCGCGAAACAGCGCATGCGCCATGGGAGCGATGACGAAGAAGGCGACGAAGAGGCTGACGCCGCCATAGGTGACGAGGGCGCCGGCGAGCACCACCGCCAGCACCGCGCGCTTGGCGCCGAGGCGCTCGGTCATGAACTTTGCGATCGTAGATACCGAGCCGCTGTCCTCCATCAACTTGCCGAACAAGGCGCCGAGGAGAAAGAGCGGGAAGAACTGCATGATGAAGCGCGCGGCGCTTCCCATGAAGGTTTGCGTCCAGTGGGCGAGCATCGGCTCGCGCGCCAAAATGGCCGCGAGGACCGCGGCAGCGGGCGCCAGCAGAAGAATGCTCCATCCGCGGTAAGCGAGCCAGATGAGGAGGCCGAGAGCGACAAGAATGCCGAGAAGCCCCATACGTCAGACCCCTTCCAGCAGGACGTCGAGATCCATGGTCGAGCGGCGCCCGAGATCCAGCGCATGCATCTCGAGAAAGGCTTGCGCGGATTTTCGCCCCTCGTCGCGCAGAAACGACAGGAACTCCCATTCGGCGATGAGTTTTGACGAGGCGCCAAGCGTGTTCACGATCTCGTTCCTGACGAGGTGGATGCGCATGCGGGCCCATTGCGCGCCCTCTGCATGGCCCGGATCGGCGACCTGCCGCAGCAGGGCGATCATGCGCAGCTCCTTCAAGGCGACGGCGTTGAAGGAGACCTCATTCAGACGGTTCAAGATCTCGGACGCGCTGCGAGGCACGCCTTCGCGTTCGATGGGGTTGATCGGAACGAGAATGGTGTCCTGCGATTTGCACTCGCGGATGAGCGGCGTGATTGTCGGATTGCCGGCAAATCCTCCATCCCAATAAAATTCGCCGTCGATCTCGATGGCCTGAAACATGGTAGGCAGGCAGGCTGAAGCAAGAACGACATCCGGCGTGATCGCGTTGTTCTTGAAGACGTGACCCCGGCCGGTCCGAACATTGGTGGCGGTGATGAAGAGCTTGATTGGCGCTTGCGCCAGTCGCCCGAAATCGACGAGATCATCGAGAATCTCACGCAGCGGATTGTAGCCCCCCGGATTCATGAAATAGGGTGAAACCAGGCGGGACATGAGATCGGCAGCGATGTAGGCGGGCGAAAAGTCCATTGTCCAGCGGCCGAGAAGCAAGTCGAGCGGGCCCCGCCGGAATGGGCTGAACTTGGCCGCCTCGGAGACGCGCCGCCAGAACGTGTCGAGCGCCTGCCGCGCGCCGGCGGCCCCGCCTTTCGTGTAGCCATCCACCAGCACGGAGGCGTTCATCGCGCCTGCCGACGTACCCGAGATACCGTCGATCGCGAGCCACGGCTCCTCGAGCAGACGGTCGAGAACGCCCCAGGTGAACGCCCCATGAGAGCCTCCACCCTGCAATCCGAAATCGACAGAAATGGGATCGCGTGAGATCGGTGTCGTGGCTGTTTCCATTGGCGTCCGACCTCGTTGAAGCAAGCCTCGCGACGCCGGCATTGTATGGCGCCCAAACGGGAGCGTCACGCATTTTGTTGTCTTCTTCTTGAGCGCCAAATGGCTCATGGGGATCGAGCCGGATTTCAAAATTCATATCGACGAGGAGGCAGACAAGATGAGAGGCGACATGCATTCCGCATCGTGGTGGGTTTTTGCTGTGCGGCGTCGATGAGGTCGGGACAGACCTCAATCGCGTAGCGCACTCGCCGGATGGCAGAGCGAGGTCGTGTCGTCGGACCGGTTGGGCTTCGGCATCGCCGGGCGCAACGCATTCTGCTCGGCGCTACATTTCGCCCGCCGCCGAGGTCGCGCGCGTCGGCGTGCTCCGCGAGCACGAGCAACGCGTCCCGCGCCGGGTCGTCAAGAAACGCAAGCGCGCCGGGCCGCTGAGGCGGTTCAGGCCCGGGGCGACGATCGGGCCCGTCGGTGGTTTGCCGGTCGGCTCATGCTGGCTAAGCCGCTCGGACCATTGTCGCCACGCGCTTTCGGCTTGAAAGCCCGATCTCCGACCGGATTGTTCATTGGTCAGCAGGCGCGCGATACCTCGGCCGGCGTGCGGGCCCGGCGGAAAATAGGGCGGCGTGCCGCAGCGGCATCGACGGCGCGCCGCGTGGCCGCCCGGGTAGCGCGCCGGCGGCGCGCAATATCAATACTTGGTAGGGGTACCACATCCTCTCCACAGGACTTTGCTTGCGTTCGACCTTTGTCGTGCCATACTTGCATCTCACTCCGGGTCGGGGACGTCCGCAGGTCGCGATTCGCTCGAGACGTGGCGGTCGCGCCGCGCTTGAGCATGGCTTCGTTCCAGCGCCGGCAGTCATAAGGATGCGGCAATGAACCAGCCGGCGAAGGCCCAGGAACCCTCGATGGAGGAGATTCTCGCCTCGATCCGGCGCATCATTGCAGATGACGACGCGGTCAAGCCGGCCGCGAAGGCGCCGGTCAAGGTCGAGCCTCCTCCCGTCAAGGTCGCACCGCCGCCACCCCCGCCCCCGCCGGCCGCCCCATCCGTCAAGATGGGCCAGGACGACATCGACGCCATGCTGGCGGGGCTCGACGGGGCCGACGAGGGGGAGGAGCCGGCGCCCGAGCCAGAGCCCGAGCCCGAGCCAGAGCCAGAGCCCGAGGTGCAGGTCGAGGACGTCCTCGAGCTCACCGAGGCGATGGAGGCGCCCGAGCCGGAGCCGCCGAGCTTCCGGACCATCGATGCGCGCCAGGATGTGGTATTCGAGGAGCCGGAGCCCGAGCCGGAGCGACGGCCGCCGCCGCGCCAGATGACACCGCCGCCGCGCATGGCCGAGCCGGCCGAGCCGCTGATATCGGCTGCGACCAAGGCGGCGGTCAACTCGGCGTTCGGCACGCTCGCCCATACGGTGCTGGTGCAGAACGCCAAGACGCTCGAGGATCTGGTCAAGGAGATGCTGCGTCCGATGCTCAAGGCGTGGCTCGACGACAACCTCCCGGGCATGGTCGAGCGCCTGGTCCGGGCGGAGATCGAGCGCGTCTCGCGCGGCCATCAGGGCTGACCCGCCGCCGCCTCTCCGTTCCGGTTGCTCTCCCTCTCGCCGTCCGGAACATGCACCGCTATACCGCGTGCTCCGAATTCGACCGACAGGGAGATGCCCGGGCGACGCTCCGGGAATGCCGCACATGATCGACAAGAGCTATCAGCCCGCCGAGGCGGAGCAGCGCATCTACGCGGCGTGGGAAGCCGAGGGCGCGTTCCGCGCCGGGCGCCCGGAACGGCGCGACGCGAGGCCCTACTGCATCGTCATCCCGCCGCCCAACGTCACCGGGTCGCTGCACATGGGGCATGCCCTCAACAACACCCTGCAGGACATCCTGGTGCGCTTCGAGCGCATGCGCGGCGGCGACGTGCTGTGGCAGCCGGGCACCGACCACGCGGGCATCGCCACCCAGATGGTGGTCGAGCGCCAGCTCATGGAGCGGCAGCAGCCCGGGCGCCGCGACATGGGACGGCAGGCCTTCGTCGAGCGGGTGTGGCAGTGGAAGGCGGAGTCGGGCGACACCATCACCCGGCAGCTCAAGCGGCTGGGCGCCTCGTGCGACTGGTCGCGCGAGCGCTTTACGATGGACGAGGGCCTGTCGCGCGCGGTGCTCAAGGTGTTCGTCGATCTCCATCGCGCCGGGCTCATCTACAAGGACAAGCGCCTGGTCAACTGGGATCCCGAGCTGCTCACCGCGATCTCGGATCTGGAGGTTGTTCAGGTCGAGGTGAAGGGCCACCTGTGGTACATCAGATATCCGCTCGAGGGTACCGGCGACACCTTCATCACCGTCGCCACCACCCGGCCGGAAACGATGCTGGGCGACACCGCCGTGGCGGTGCATCCGGATGATCCGCGCTATCGCCAGCTGATCGGGCGCAACGTCGTCCTGCCTCTGGTCGGCCGTCGTATTCCGATCGTCGCCGACGACTACTCCGACCCGGAGAAGGGCTCCGGTGCGGTGAAGATCACGCCGGCGCACGACTTCAACGACTTCGAGGTCGGCCGCCGGCACGACCTGCCGCTGGTCAACGTGCTCGACGTCGCAGCGAGCCTCGCGCTCGGGGACAACGACGGGTTCCTGGCGGGCCTGCCGCCGTCGGCCGAGCTCGACGCGACGCTGGCGCTGCACGGCCTCGACCGCTTCGTCGCCCGCAAGCGCATCGTCGAGCGCCTCGAGGCCGCGGGCCTCGTGGAGAAGATCGAGCCGCACGTGCACATGGTCCCGCACGGCGATCGCTCCGGCGTCGTGATCGAGCCGTACCTGACCGATCAATGG
>JBEKZK010000122.1:0-9503 GCA_049509935.1 Xanthobacteraceae bacterium
CCTTGCCGCAGTCGTGCGCGACCCACACCCGGTCGACCGTCACCACCCCGGTCTCCTCGTCGACGCTGACCTCGACGACCTGCGCCGAGTAGCTGTAGCCCATGGTGCCGCCGATCGCGGCGCCGCGGTACTTCTTGCCGCCGTGGGATTCCGGGATGGTCGAATAGTTGCCGGTGACCGTGATGGTGCCGCCGTCGCGGAGCGCCTCGACCACGACCTCGTTGAAGGTGAGGCCTTGGTCCTGGGCGCCGGCGCGATAGAGCTCGCCCAGGCAGTCGATGTCCTCGGGGCGGGCGCCGAGCTTGCGCGCGGCGGCGGCCACCAGCACGGCCTTGAGGTTGCGCGCCGCGTCGATCGCCGCATTGCCGACCATGAAGGTCACCCGCGACGAGTACGACCCGTTGTCCTTCGGCACCACCTCGCTGTCGCCGCTGACCAGGCGCACCCGCGAGAGGGCTAGCCCCAGCACCTCGGCAACGCTCTGCACCAGGATGGTCGATGAGCCCTGGCCGATCTCGGCGGCGCCGGTGAGCACCACGATCGAGCCGTCGAAGTCGAGCTTGAGCTTGACGGTGGCGTGCGGCTCGCCGGTCCAGTTCACCGGCTTGGAGGCGCCGCTGATGTAGTGCGAGCACGCCATGCCGAGCCCCTTGCCCCGCGGCAGCCGGCCCTTGCGCGCCGTCCAGCCGCTCTCGCGCTCGACCCAGTCGATGCACTCCGGCAAGCCGTAGCTGTTCACCATCAGGTCGTTGTCGGTGCGGGTCGGGGCGTCGAGGTAGTTGGCGCGCCGCACCGCGAACGGGTCGATGCCGAGATCGGTCGCCATCTGGTCGACGAGGCTTTCGAAGGCGAAGCGGATGTCGACGGTGCCGTGGCCGCGGAACGCCCCGCACGGCGGCGTGTTGGTCAGCACGCGCTGGCCCAGATATTTGACGTTGTGCAGGTCGTAGATCGCATAGAGCATCGAGCCGGCATACAGGATGGTCACCACGCCGTAGCCGCTGTGCGCGCCGCCGCGCTGGCGGCACTCGCACTCGACCGCCGTGATGCGGCCGTCGCGCCGCATCCCGATCTTCAGCCGGATGTCGGTTTCCGGCCGGCCGCGATGGGTGATGAAGGTCTCCTCCCGGGTGATCACCAGGCGCACGCTGCCGCCCACCCGGCGGGCCAGCAGAGCGGCGATCAGCTCGACATTGAGCGTCTCGGTGCGGCAGCCGAACCCGCCGCCGACATGCGGCTTGACCACCCGGATGCGCGACATGTCCATGTCGAGGATCCGCGCCAGCATCAGGTGCACATAGTAGGGGACCTGGGTGCTGGCGTGCACCGTCATGCGGTCGCGCAGCGGATCGTAGTCGGCGACCGCGGCATGCATCTCCATCTGGTTCTGGCACACCTCGGCGCAGTTGTAGGTGCCCTCGCCGACGAGATCGGCCTCGGCGAAGCCCTGTTCGACGCTGCCGAGCTCGAACAGCACGTCGCGCTCGATGTTGCCCGGCTTGCCGTCATGGAGCGCGACCGCGCCGGGCGCCAGCGCGTCGCGCGCCGTGAAGTAGCCCTGCAGCTCGCGGACCTTCAGCCGGATCAGACGCACCGCCGCGGCCGCCGCCGCGTCGTCGATCGCCGCCACCGCCGCCACCGGCTCGCCGCGGTAGCGCACCCGGTCGCGCGCCAGCGGATGCTCGCTGCGCGCGATCGGCAGGACGCCGAAGGTGCGGTCGCAGTCCGCGCCGGTGACGATCGCCTTGACGCCCGGCACCTTGAGCGCCGCCGAGACGTCGACCTCGACGATCTCGCCGTGCGCGTACGGGCTGCGGAAGATGCGGCCGGCCAGCATGCCCGGGGCGATCAAGTCCGCCGTGTAGCGGGCGCGGCCGGACACCTTTTCCGGCCCGTCGATCATCGGGACGTAGCCGCCGATGGTGCTGGTCGGCACGATGTCGTCGATGGTGCGGTTGTTCATGGCGCGGCTCCGGCGGCATGCAGATCGGCGGCGTGCCGCACCGCCTCGATGATCTTCACGTAGCCGGTACAGCGGCAGATGTTGCTGCCCAGCGCCTCGCGGATCTCGGCGTCGCTCGGCCGCGGGTTGCGCCGCAGCAGCCCGGCCGACGCCATGACGAAGCCCGGCGTGCAGTAGCCGCATTGGGCGCCGAGCTTTTCGTGAAAGCCGGTCTGCACCGCCGACAGGCGGCCGTCGGTGCCGAGCGCCTCGACGGTGTCGACCCGCGTGCCCGAGACGGTCGCCGCGAGCGTCAGGCACGACAGCGTCGGCCGGTCGTCGATCAGCACCGTGCAGGCGCCGCACTCGCCGCCGTCGCAGCCGGTCTTGGTGCCGGTGAGCCCGACGGCCTCCCTCAGGTAGTCGAGCAGCAGCACGTTGTCCGCCACCGCGCCGACATGCTGGCGTCCGTTGAGGATGAGCTCGAGCAGCCTTGCCATCCGTTTCCTCCGTGGGCCGCCGCTTCCTCCGTGGGCGCCGCCGCGCGTCGGGCGGTTTGTCCACTGGTGTAATTGTTCTACTCTATACCTATTTCGCCCGCTCGCCAACAGCCTGCCCCGGTTGCGACGGTCCGATTGGTCGCCCGATCGTCGGCATCGCCGGCGCGCGGGCGGTGCTCCGCGACACGGCGTGCAGGCACCCGGTCTGCTCGCGTACTGGTAGCCGGCTGCCCGACGCGTAGCCATGATCGGCAGGACGGCGCAAACAGCAGGTGACGCAGCGTCCGATTCCGTGCGAGGAATTCCGCCATGGCTGCAACTCGCACCCGCCGCGCCAAATCCGCCCGCCGACCCGCGACTGCGGCACGGCCGCATGCCGAGGTCGATCTCGGCATGCTGCCGGATCTCATCGGCTTCATGCTGCGGCGGGCGCAGATTGCGGTATTCCAGGAAGTTTTCCCGCTGTTCGCCGAGGTCGACATCCGGCCGGCGCAGTTCTCCGTGCTGGTGGTGATCGAGCGCAATCCCGGATTGACCCAGAGCCAGGTGAGCGCCGCGCTCGGCATCAAGCGCACCAATTTCGTCGCCCTGCTCGATTCGCTCGAGCAGCGCGGCCTCGCCGAGCGCCAGGCGGCGGCGGGCGACCGGCGGTCGCATGCGCTGCATCTCACCGACCACGGCCGGGTGGTAATGCGCCGCCTCCGGCAGCTGGTCGACATCGAGGAGCGCCGGCTGATCGGCCGCATCGGCGAGAGCGGCAGCCGCCAGCTGATCGGCCTCCTGCACCGGCTGGTCGACGGGCGGCCGATGACCAAGCGCGTCGGCTCGCGCAAGCCGCGCCGGCCCGCCGCCAAGCCCGATGCCGGTCGTCGGGCCAAGGCGAGCCGGTCCGTGACCTCGCGGGGAGCCGGCTGAGACGCCACACGCGAGGCTGTATCCCCACTGTAGCCCGGATGCAGCGAAGCGAAATCCGGGAGCGGGCGTGCCGCATTGCAAGGTCGCTCCCGCATGTCGCTGCGCTCCATGCGGCTACCTGGCCGCCGGGTTCGGCCGGCCTCGACGCAACCGCGCGCTGGGGATTTTCGCGGGGTGCGTGGTCTGCAGAACCGGATGATTTACAGGTGTCTGCAGGCTCCCGAGTTGGCCGGCGGGCGCCAGCATCCGCCGACGATGCCTGGTTGGGCATCTCGGCGGACGTCGGCACGCTGTCGAAGGCCTCGACATGTTCACCTTCCGCCCGGCCACAGAACCGGATGTTTACAGGTATCTGCAGCCTCGCGAGTCGGTCGGCGTGCCCGACATCCGCCGAGCGGTGGCCCGCGACCGGCGTCCCGGAACGGCCCGGCGCCTGGCTGATGGCGACCGCCAAGCACCGGGCGCTGGATCATCTGCGCCGCGGCCGCATGCTCGAGCGCAAGCACGAGCTGGTCGCCCGGGACCTGCAGGCCGAGCAGCAGGCCATGCCCGATCTGGACTCCGCCCTGGACGACGACATCGGCGACGAGCTGCTGCGGCTGATCTTCACCGCCTGTCACCCAAAACTGTCGCGCGAGGCGCGCGCGGCCCTGGCGCTGCGCATGATCTGCGGCTTGACGACCGGGGAGATCGGCCGCGCCTTCCTGGTGCCGGACGCGACGATCGCCCAGCGCATCGTGCGCGCGAAGCGGACTCTTTCAAGATCAGGCGGGGGATGCAGGCGCTCGGGCGGGCGCGCGAGCTGGGCGGAGCGGGCGGCAGCTACGCCCTCCAGGCGGCGATCGTCGCCTGCCACGCGGAAGCCGGCACGGCGGGCGATACCGACTGGTCGCGCATCGCCGGACTTTATGCCCAGCTGTCGGCGGTCCTGCGCTCGCCCGTCATCGAGCTCAACCGCGCGGTCGCGGTCGGCATGGCCGAGGGACCGGACGCGGCGCTGGCGATCGTCGACCGCCTCGTCGGCGAGCCGGCGCTCGAGGGCTATCACCTGCTGCCGAGCGTGCGTGGCGACCTGCTGCACAAGCTCGGCCGCTACCAGGAGGCGCGCGCCGCGTTCGAGGCTGCCGCGGCGCTGGCCGGCAACAGGCGCGAGCATGACCTGCTCCGGCGGCGCGTCGCCGCGGCGGCCGCCGCGGCGACGGAGTCCTGATCGGGTGCGCGGTGGGACAGCATGCATCGCTGAGGCGCCAAGCCTTCCTCTGATCCGACGAGCCTGATCGGATGAGCGGTGGCAAGTGCCTTGTCTTGTGGTATGGTATTGTCATGGCTTCCGCGAAGTCCTCCTCGACCAAAGGCGCCGGTCGCTTCGTGCTTGGCGGTGCGCGTCTGGAGAAAATCAGCGCCGTCGAAGGCATCCGCACGAGGGCGGCCACGCGCCGGATGTTCTCCGAGTTCGACCGCAAGGGTCTGAGTCCCGAGCAACGCCGCAAGGCCATCTTCGAGAAGCACGCCCGCGAGAAGTGATGGTGGCGTGTACGAACGCGCGCCCGATCCATACCGCTACCCGGGAACTACAGGGCCATTCACAATTCACCGGCATCTGTTTCAGGACGTCTATGCCTGGGGGGCGGATTCCGCACGGTCCGCATCAGCAAGGGTGGCAGCATGTTCTGCTACCCCGAGCATATCGCCGCCGCGATGCGCCGGTTGTTCGGGCAACTGCAGCGGGCGCGGTATCTGTCGGGACTGACCGCCGACGAATTCGCCCGAAGCGGAGGGAATTTCCTGGCCGAGCTGAACGCGGTCCACCCGTTTCGCGAGGGCAACGGCCGCACGCAGCTGGCTTATTTCGCCATGCTCGCGGAATCCGCCGGCCACCCGCTCGATCTCGAACGGCTCGATCCAGATGCCCTGCTGCAAGCGGTCATTGAAAGTTTCCGGGGTGACGAGGCGGCGTTGGCCGGGCTGGTTCGGCACCTGATCTGATAGGTCAGGCTCGCCAACCTCCGCCTACGGCGGCAACCTCGACCCTCAAGACCGCCGCATCTGGCAAACGCCGGATCGAGCCCCCATCTCCGGGCGACACGGGAGGGCGACATGTCGGACGTGCAAGCGCTCTGGGACGTGCTCGGTCAATCGGCGAACCCGGCCGTCGCCGCGGCCCTGAAGAGCACGGTGGCGACGGGCCCCGACCGCGCCCTGAACCGCATCAACGCTCTGGCCTTCGCGGCCGAGCACGGTCTGGCCGAGGAGCCGGTGATCGGCGCGCTGGTGCACGCCGCGCGCCTCGGCCTGTTCGAACTGTCGTGGAACGTGCTCTGTCCGGGCTGCGGCGGCGTCCTCGGCTCGGGAGCGTCGTTGAAGACGATCGACCGCAGCGAATACAATTGCGCGCTCTGTGCGGCCGGCTACGAGCCCTCGCTCGACGAGATGGTGGAGGTGACATTCACGGTCAACCCGCGGGTTCGGCGCATCGCCGCGCATGATCCCGACCTGCTCGGCTTCACCGAATACATGCGGCAGATATTCTGGGGCTCGGGCTTCGATCTCCCCGAGGACGTCGAGGGCCTCATCCAGTCGATCACCCTCGACGCCATGGAGCTTGCCGCCGGCGAGAAGGCGGTGATGTCGCTGGTGCTGCCGCGCGGCTTCGTCATCATCTTCGATCCGGTCACCCACACCTCGACGTTTCTCAATGTCGGCGGGGAGCCGACCAGCGAGCGCCGTTCGATCTCCGTGGTCTTCAACGAGGTGCATGCCCATTCGGGCACGCTGACCGTGCAGCCGGGACCGGTGCGCATCGCCTTCGAGAACCGGACGGCGCGCCCGACGTTCCCCGGGCTCTGGCAGGCGGGAGACGCGCTGCACGGCCTGCTCGGGCGGCGGCGGAGCTTCCTCACCGCCAAGCGCCTGCTGAGCAACCAGACGTTCCGCGATCACTATCGCGCCGGAACGCTCGATTCCGACCAGCGCTTCAAGATCACCAGCCTGACGATTCTGTTCACCGACCTCCAGGGCTCCACGGCGCTCTACGACCGCGTCGGCGATCTTGTCGCCTTCGATCTGGTGCGCGATCATTTCACGGCGCTGCTCAGCCTGATCACCGCGGAAGGCGGCGCGGTGGTGAAGACGATCGGCGACGCCGTGATGGCGACGTTTCCGACACCCGACCGCGCCATGCGCGCGGCGTTGCGCATGCGCGCGGCGATGCGCGAGCTCAATGACGCGCGCGGCGGCGACGATCTGGCGCTCAACATCGGCCTGCACGAGGGTCCATGCCTCGCCGTCATGCTCGACGAGAGGCAGGATTATTTCGGCCAGACGGTCAATGTCGCCTCGCGCGTCCAGGGCCTGGCGGATCCGAGCGCGATCCTGGCGACGAGCCCGATCGTCGAAAGCGCGAGCGTGGCGTCGATTCTCGCGCAGGCGGGCGCCGTCGCGACGGCCCGACAAACCTCGCTGCGCGGCGTGAGCGAAGCGATGACGGTGTATGAGATTCGCTGATCCGTCTGCCTATTCGCGCAGCTCGCTTTCAAAATCCCTCCCGGCATAGGCGATGGTGACGATCTCCACCACGTCCGTCAGCACTCGGAAGGCGATCGTCACCCGGCGCTCGAACCCGATCGTGCGCAGACCCGGCACGATGTCGTCCCGCCGCGTGCCGCGCCTGGGCAGCATCGCCAAGCCCATGCAGGCTTCCTCGATGCGCGCGATGTAGGCGCCGGCCCGCGACGGACCGGATTGCTCGGCGATATAGTCATAGAGTGCGAACAGGTCGGCCTGCGCTTTCGGCCGGAACCGGACCTTATGCGCCACCCTTGCCGGCCTTCACGTGCTTGGCATGGCGGGCGCGCAGGCGGGCAAACACCTTCTCGGCTGGAATGCTCGGGCGCGGGTCGGCGAGCGCGGCCTCGACCTTGCGGCGCAGATAATCATCCAGCGCCGCGTCCTCGCGGTCGAGGGCACGCAGGGCCGCGCGCACGACCTCGCTGGCGGAGCTGAAGGCCCCGGACTTGACTCGTTGGGCGACGCTGGCCTGCAAAGGACCGAGAGTCACCGTGATGGGCTTGCTGCTACGCTTCATGGAGATGCCTTTCGCCTCTCGCTTATAGCACGCTGCATGACACTGTCATACATTTTCCAACAGGTGGCCGATACCAGAAAAAACCGCACCGGTTCGGCTCACCCGCCGCCCGCCCTCACGCCGCCCCGAACTGCTCCCTGACCTCGCGGGGAATCGGCTGCGACTTGAGCTTATCCGGATCGCGCTCGTCGCGCACGACCCAGACCCGCGTCTCGAAGCCCTCGACGGCGAGCTCGCCGGATTTGGTCAGGCGGTGGACGACGTCGAAGCTCGCATTGCGGAACTCGGCAATCGTCGATTCGACCACCACGTCGTCGCCGCAGCGTGACGGAATGAGGAACCGCGCGCGTGCCTCGACCAGTGGAAAGCCCGCGAAGCCGAACGCGTCGTGGACCTCGAGCTTCCTCAGCCCGAGCACGGCCTCGAACAGATAGGCGGTGGAGTCGTCGAAGATCGCGAAATAGCGCGGGAAGAACACGATCCCCAGAGGGTCGCAGTCGCCCCACTCGATCCGGACGTTGCGCCGGTTGGACCGCATCGCCACCGTCGACGTCAATGTCAGCTCATCCCGACCGGCGAAGCGGCCGCGGCGGGATTCTCCACCAGCAGCGCGATGCCCTGGCCGCCGCCGATGCAGGCCGATGCGATGCCCCAGCGGGTCCCGGAACGCTGCAGCTCGCGCGCCAAAGTCACCGCCAGGCGGATGCCGGTGGCGCCGAGCGGATGGCCGATCGCGATGGCGCCGCCGTTGACGTTGAGCTTCTCCTCGTCGAGGCCGAGCTCGCGCGCGCACGCCATCACCTGGGCGCCGAACGCCTCGTTGATCTCGAAGCGGTCGATCGCCGACAGCGGCAGCCCGGCCTTGTCGAGCACGGCGCGGATCGCCGGCACCGGGCCAATGCCCATGATCTCCGGCGGCACGCCGACGGTGGCGCCGGCGACGATGCGCCCGAGCGGCGCCCTGCCATGCTTCTCCGCGTAACCGCTGCTCGCCACCAGGGCGGCGGCGGCGCCGTCGACCACGCCCGACGAGTTGCCGCCGGTCTGCACGCCGCCGAACGCCGGCCTGATCTTCGCCAGCGCCTCGGCGGGCGACGGCCGCACGTGGGTGTCGGCGGAAAGCTGCTTTGCGTCGCCGCGAAGGCGCACGCCGCGCGGATGCAGCCCCTCGACCTCGAAGGTCTCGTTGCCGACCGCCACGATCTCGCCGGCGAGGAACCCGCTGCCTTGCGCCGCGACTGCGCGCTCGAAGCTGCGCGCCGCGTAGGCGTCGACCTCGGGACGGGTGATCTGATATTGCCGCGCCAGATTCTCGGCGGTGCCGCCCATGGTGACGTCGGCGGCGGGATCGAGCAGCGCCTCCCACAGAAAATCCTTGAACTCGACCTGGCCCATGCGGAACCCGGAACGGTGGGTGTAGGCGGCGACCGGGTTGCGGCTCATCGACTCGGTGCCGACGCACAGCGTCACGTCGGCGCGCCCGAGCTCGACCGCGTCGGCAGCCTGCATCAGCACCTCGATGCCGGTGCCGCACACCCGCTGCACCATGTGCGCCGGGACCTCGACCGGAACCCCCGAATAGAGCCCGATATGGCGCGGCAGCATGTAGGCGTCGAAGCTCGCCTGGGCCATGTTGCCGGCGATCACGGTGCCGACGTCGGACGGCGCCACTCCGGATCTGGAAAGCACCTCGCGCGCTGCCTTGATGCCGAGATCGATCGGCGACACCGCCGACAGCGCCCCGTTGTAGTCGGCGAACGGCGTGCGCACGCCGTCGAGCAGCCAGGCATCGTTCCAGCTGGCGGTCAGTCCGTGCGCGGCCATGGGGTTCCCTCGTTCGACCGGTTTGTTATGCGGTATGACATTTTGCGCTTTGCGGTCAAGCGCGCGAGAATTCGCGATTCACAGCACCTCGTGGACCTCGAGCCGGACCGTTGCCTTGTCGCGGGCGCCGCGGGCGAGCGCGAGGATGCGGTTGAGCCAGTCGACCGCCGGATCGGAGGTCTCGAACCGCATGACGGTGCGGAAATAGTAGAGCGCCGGATCGACCGCGTCGCCGCGC
>JBEKZK010000123.1:0-9500 GCA_049509935.1 Xanthobacteraceae bacterium
GCCGGCCGGAACCAGATGTCGATCGCCGCAATGTCGGCCGCCATGGGCGGCAATGTCCGGGTCGGCCTGGAGGACTCGCTGTGGATCGGCCGCGGCAAGCTCGCGACCTCCAATGCCGATCAGGTCCGCATGGTCCGCCAGATCCTCGAAGGCCTCGACCTGGAGATCGCGACACCCGACGAGGCGCGCGAGATCCTGGCGCTCAAGGGCGCCGACAAGGTCGCGTTCTGATGCCGCGCCATCTCAAACGCGGCATCGACGCCGGCGCCATCAGGGCCGCCGATACCAAAGTGAGGGAAACCGTCGAGCGAATTCTCGCCGACGTCGAGGCGCGGCGCGACGCCGCGGTGCGCGAGCTCTCGCGGACCTACGACGACTGGTCGCCGGAGAATTTCCGGCTGAGCGAGGCCGCGATCGAGCGCGCGATCGGCCAGGTCGCAGCACGCGATCTCGACGACATCCGCTTCGCCCAGGCCCAGGTGCGCAATTTCGCCGAGAAGCAGCGGGCGACGCTGCAGGATCTCGAGGTCGAGACCCTGCCCGGCGTCGTCCTCGGGCATCGCCACATCCCGGTGGGCAGCATCGGCTGCTACGTGCCGGGCGGGCGCTACCCGATGGTCGCCTCCGCCCACATGTCGATCGTCACCGCGCGGGTCGCCGGCGTCGGACGCATCGCCGCCTGCGCGCCGCCCTATCGCGGCGGGCCGCATCCGGCGATCGTCGCCGCCATGCACTTCGGCGGCGCCGACGACATCTACGTGCTCGGCGGCGTGCAGGCGGTGGCCGCCATGGCGCTCGGCACCGAGACGTTTCCCGCCGTCGACATGATCGTCGGCCCCGGCAACGCCTACGTGGCGGAGGCCAAGCGCCAGCTGTTCGGCCGCGTCGGCATCGACCTGCTGGCGGGTCCGACCGAGACGCTGATCATCGCCGACGACAGCGTCGACGCCGAGATCTGCGCCACCGACCTGCTCGGCCAGGCCGAGCACGGACCGACCTCGCCGGCGATCCTGCTCACCACGTCGGAGAAGCTCGCCCGCGACACGCTCGGCGAGGTCGAGCGGCTGCTGACGATCCTGCCGACCGCCGACGTGGCGCGCGCCGCGTTCGCCGACTTCGGCGAGGTCATCGTCTGCGACGACGACGACGAGATGGTGCGCGAGGCCGACCGCATCGCCTCCGAGCACGTCCAGGTGATGACGCGGAACCCCGACTATTTTCTCCACCGCATGGTCAACTACGGCTCGCTGTTCCTCGGGTCCCGCACCAACGTGGCGTACGGTGACAAGGTGATCGGCACCAACCATACGCTGCCGACCCGCAAGGCGGCGCGCTACACCGGCGGGCTGTGGGTGGGAAAATTCCTCAAGACCTGCACCTACCAGAAAGTGCTCACCGACGAGGCGAGCGCGCTGATCGGCGGCTACTGCTCGCGGCTCTGCGTGCTCGAAGGCTTCTCTGGTCACGCCGAGCAGGCCAACGTCCGGGTCCGCCGCTACGGCGGCCGCAACGTCGGCTACGCCCAGCCTGTCCCGTGACCGTAAATCTGCCCGCAGCGCCGTCGTTCCGGCTCGACGGCAAGCGCGCCCTGGTCAGCGGGGCCGGCCGCGGCATCGGGCTCGCCGCCGCCGCCGCCCTCGCGGAGGCCGGCGCCGAGGTGACGCTCGCGGCGCGCAGCCGCGGCGAGATCGAGGAGGCCGCCGCCGCGATCCGGGCGCGCGGCCACGCCGCCGCGCCACTCGTCCTCGACGTCACCGACCTCGACGCCGTCCGTGCGGCGGTCGCCGCGCAGCCGCCGTTCGACATCCTCCTCAACAACGCCGGCACCAACCGCCCGGCCCCGTTCATCGAGGTCGACGCCGCGGACTTCGACGCGATCTTCCTGCTCAACGTGCGGGCGGCATTCTTCGTCGCCCAGGCGGTCGCGCGACGGCTGGTCGAAGCGGGTCGCCCCGGCTCGATCATCAATGTGTCGTCGCAGATGGGCCACGTGGGCGCCGCCCGGCGCACCGTCTACTGCGCGTCCAAGCACGCCATGGAAGGCTTCACCAAGGCGATGGCGATCGAGCTCGCCCGGCACCGCATCCGCGTCAATACCCTCGGCCCGACCTTCGTCGAGACCCCGCTGTCCCGGCCGTTCTTCGCCGATCCGGCGTTTCGCGCCGAGATTCTGAGCAAGATCAAGCTTGGCCGGATCGGTCTGGTGGAGGACCTCACCGGCGCCATCGTGTTTCTCGCCTCCGACGCCTCCGCCCTGATGACCGGCACCGCGCTGGTGGTCGACGGCGGATGGACCGCGGATTGAGCGATCCGCGATTGCACGCTGTCAGGTCAAGCATGCGTGATCCAACGCGGCTTCACCGCTCGTCGCGGCGACCGCCCGCCGCGACGATAAGTGAAAGCCGTTGAAACGGTTAACGCTTTGACAACGGCCGGGCGGACGCATTAACCGCGACGCCGGGCCGGGAACCATCCTCCGCAAAACCGCCTTTATATGCTACTACCTGGGCGGCACATCGTGACCCGCTCGGGGGAACCTTTTTGGCGTCGTATCCCTCATGAATCTGATCCTCGTCAAAGTCTTCGCCACCGCACTGGCGCTGAGCCAGGTGACGACGCGGCCCGATGCGGTGAGGACGCAGCTCGATCCGGTCCGCGACCAGGCCGAGGTCGTGCAGATCCTGCGCGACGGCTGCGCCCATATCCGCAAGGTGTTCGACATCGAGTCGATCAATCTCGATGATCTGATCACCACCGCGATGGACGACCCCCAGGCGATGAGCGGCAATATCAAGGCGCTCCACGGCCTCAAGTTCGACGAGCTGTTCGTGTCCTACCGGCAGTTCTGCCGCAACGAGACGGTCGCCGATTCGCCGGTCGATGTCGGCGAGGTGATCGCGTACTACGACAAGGCGGTCGCCGACCTGCCCGACCACACCCGGCTCAAGGGCCTCGAGCTCACCGGCATGAGCGTGGTGCTCGACCAGAAGGGCGGGCGCTTCGCCGAGCTCGGCGAGCCCAATCACCGTCGGGTCTGGGTGCCGCTGGGCGACGTTCCGGACTTCGTGCAGAAGGCCTTCGTGGCCGCCGAGGACAAGCGATTCTTCCAGCACAAGGGGATCGACGAGCGCGGCATGATTCGCGCCTTCGTCGGCAACCTGGCGCAGCCCGGCCGCCCGCAGGGCGGGTCCACCATCACCCAGCAGGTGGTGAAGAACCTGCTGGTCGGCGACGACGTCACCTACGACCGCAAGATTCGCGAGATCATCGTGGCGTCCCGCCTCGAGGCCGCGCTGAGCAAGCAGGACATTCTGGCGCTTTACCTCAACTCGATCTATCTCGGCCGCGGTGCCTTCGGGATCGAGCTCGCGGCGCGCAGCTATTTCGGCAAGCCGGCGCGCGAGCTCAACCTCGCCGAGGGGGCGCTGCTGGCCGGGCTCACCAAGGGGCCGAGCTACTTCAATCCCGACCGTCATCCCGACCGCATCCGCGAGCGCGTCGCCTACGTGCTCGGCCGCATGCAGGAGGACGGGGTGATCAGCGCCGCCCAGGTCAAGCAGGCGCAGGCGCTGAGCGCGCGGCTCGTCGCCTACGACCGGCCGCGCCGCGACACCGGTTTCTATTTCGTCGATCAGCTCACGCGCGAAGCGAAGAGCGCGGCGGGCATCGATGCGCTCGCTACCTCGTCCTACGCGGTGCGCGCGACCGTGCAGCCCGCCCTGCAGCGGGCGACCGAGAGCGCGCTCCAGGAAGGCCTCGCCCGCTACGAGATGCGCACCGGGCGGGCGCGGTTCGCCGGCCCGCAGGCCAACCTGGCCGATGCCGTCCAGCACATCGAGGACGCCCGCAAGTCGCCGCCGGTCGCCGCCGATGCCGATGCGCCCGAGCCGCCGCCCGCGGGGCATCCGCGGATGCCGGCCTGGCAGGAGGCTCTGGAGGCGGCGCGCCTGCCGCTCTACGACGTGCACTGGCCGGCCGCCGTCGTCGTCGCGATGCCGACGCGAAACAGCGCGACCATCCGCGTCGGCCTGCGCGACGGGCGCATCGTCACGCTGCGCGGCGCCGGCGCCGAGATCCGCCGCACGCTCAAGCTCTACGATGTCGTGCTGGTCCAGCTCGCCGAACGCAGCGCCAAGGGCAAGGGCAGCGCCGAGGCCACCGCCGAGCTGCGCGTTCCGCCGACCGTTCAGGGTGCGGCGCTGGTGCTGGAGAACAAGACTGGCCGCATTCTCGCGATGGCGGGCGGGTTCTCCTATCCGCAGAGCCAGCTCAACCGTGTCACCCAGTCGCGCCGCCAGCCCGGATCGGCGCTCAAGCCGCTCACCTATCTGGCGGCGCTCGAGGCCGGGCTGCAGCCCAACACGCTGGTGCTCGACGAGCCGATCACGCTGCCGCCGATCAACAGCGGAAACGCCCGGGAGCGCGACTACTGGTCGCCGAAGGACTACGACAATGCGAGCTGGGGTGCGATCACGCTGCGCCGCGCCCTGGAGAATTCCAAGAACCTGGTGACGGCGCGCCTGCTCGACGGGGCGATCTCCAGCGCCCCCGAGGACAGCCTCGACCGGGTGTGCGCGATCGCCATGGAGGCGCAGCTCTATGGCGAATGCGTGCGCTACTATCCGTTCGTGCTCGGCGCCCAGCCGGTGCGCATGATCGATCTCGCCGCGTTCTATGCCGGCGTTGCCAACGAGGGCGCGCGGCCCGCTCCCTACGCGATCGAATCGATCGAGCAGAACGGCAAGGAGGTCTACCGCCATCCGCAGACCGCGCCGGTCTCGATGGGGCCGCCCGACCCGGCGACGTTCTACCAGTTGAAGACCATGCTGCAGGGCGTGGTCGAGCGCGGCACCGCGCGCGGGATCCGCCAGCTCGCTCCCTACGTGGCGGGCAAGACCGGCACCACCGAGAACGAGAATGACGCCTGGTTCGTCGGCTTCACCAACGACGTCACGGTCGCGGTCTGGGTCGGCTACGACAACGCAGACGGTCAGCGCCGCACGCTGGGCAGCGGCGAGACCGGTGGCAGCGTCGCGGTCCCGATCTTCGAGTCGATCATCCAGTCGGCATGGTCCGAGGTGGCGCCGCGGGTGGCGCTCAGCCCGCCGTCGGCGGCGGCCCGGCGCCAGCTCGTCGATCTGCCGATCGACCTGCGTTCCGGCGACCGGGTGGCGCGCAACGGCACCGGCGCCTTCATGGAGCATTTCCGTCTCGACCGCACCGGCCAGGTCGACGATACCCAGTATCGGCTGGTGTCGCGCGAGGACGCCTATGCGACGCGCGAGGCCGACCAGGCCACCGGCGAGGTTCCGCAGACCTGGAGCGACGCCGATCCCGCCACCTCGTACAATCGAAACTATGATTCCTACGGAAATCGCGGCGTATACGGTCAGGCGCCGATGCCGCAGTGGCGTATCGCGCCGTCGCCGCAGCCCGCCCCCCAGGTGCAGCAGCCGCGCGGCTGGTTCAGCGGCAACCCGTTCGGCTGGGGAAACGACGACCGGCCGCGCCCACGCCGGGTCGATCCGGATTATCCGGGCTGGGGCCGCGGGCTCTACTGAGGAGGGACGGGATGCGGGTTCGTGACGCCGCAGCGATTCTTTGCGCGCTTGCCTTCGCCTGCTCGCTCGCCCGCGCCGGCGAGTTCCGGCTCGCCGAGGTCCGCTCGCTCGGCGCCGTCGGGCAGCCGGCGCCGCAGTCGATCGCGTTCAGCGACCACCAGGCGGACGACCTCGCCGATCCCGCCACCGGCCTGGTCAGCTTCGAGGACTGGGCGCGCACCAATCCGGTGCAGAAGCAGTTCCTCAATCTCTATCCGGGCTTCACCGAGCCGACCGTCACCGTCACCCAGAACGGCGTCGCCAAGGCGACAAAAGAAAAGCTCCACATGTACGTGGCGCAGGCACGGTTCATGCTCGCGAGGCCGGCGCGCGCGGTCGATCTTGCCCGCTACACGACGATCCCGGTGCTCGAGCGCATCGACCCGGCGATCAAGGAGAAGCTGATCGGGCCGGCCGACATCGCCGGCGACCTCAACAGGAATCCAAGCCGGCCGTGGTGCGAGGCCAGATCCGGCGTGATCTGCCTCGGCTCGCGCTACGACCTCGAGGGCAAGCTGCCGACCGGCATCCGGCTCGCCAACCAGCTCACCGAGGCGAAGAAGAAGATCGCCGACTATCTCGAGTTCCACAGCGAGGTGCGCATCCTGTCGGGCGCCGAGCTCGACCAGGCGGGCCTCGCCAAGCTCACCGGCATCGACGCCCCGGTGGTGAGCGCGTTGGAGCAGAACATCTTCTACGTCAACCAGGTGATGCAGTTCGGCAAGCTATTGGCGGTGCTGCAGTCCGATCCGGCCGATCCCAACCGCACGGTGGCGACCGCGTTCATCGCGCTGGCGGTCAAGTCGCACGTGCTGGAGAGCAAGAAGAAGTACGAGAACGTCCCGGTCCTGCGCAACCTGGTGCCGGCGCAGGTGCTGATGGGCAAGAGCTCGTTCAACACAGGCACCTCGATCAGCGCCGGCCTGCCGAGCTACGCGCGCAACCGCATCAAGGCGATCGCCGGCCTGCTCGATCAGGGGTGAGCAGCGGATAGACCTCCGGGTTGACGCAATTCGGCGGCCGCCTGCCGTCGAGGATCGCCAGGATGTTGTCGGCGACGATGTTCGCCATGCCGTCGCGCAGCTCGGTCACCGCGCTGCCGAGGTGCGGGGTCAGCACCACGTTCGCCATCTTCCACAGCGCCGGATCCATCTTCGGCTCGCGCTCGAAAACATCGAGCGCGGCGCCGGCGATGCGGCGCCGCCCCAGCGCCCGCACCAGCGCCGCCTCGTCGACGATCGGTCCGCGCGCGGTGTTGATCAGGAACGCGGTCGGCTTCATCAGGCCGATCTCGCGGGCGCCGATCTGATGCCGGGTCTCCGGCGTCAGCGGCGAATGCAGCGAGACGAAGTCGGATTCCGCCAGCAGCTCGTCCAGCGGCACGTAGGCGAGGCCGGCCTCCCGCTCGTCGCCGGCGGGCCGCCGCCGCGGGCCCCAATAGAGCGTCCGCATGGCAAAGCCCTGCGCGCGCCGCGCCACCGCGCGGCCGATGCGGCCGCCGCCGCCGACCAGGCCAAGCACCTTTCCCGACACCCCGGCGCCCGCCAGATGGTTCGACTGGCTGCCGGGAAAGCCGCGCTTGCGCACCAGCCGGTCGCCCTCGAGCATGCGGCGGGCGACCGCGATGATCAGGCCGAACGCGAGATCGGCGGTCGCCTCGGCGACCAGCGGCGGGATCACGGTGACCGGGATGCGCCGCCGCGTCGCCTCGACGACGTCGATGCGGTCCGGCGTGACCGCCATCGAGGCGACCGCGCGCAGGTCGGGATTGGCGGCCAGCACCTCGCGGTCGACGGTGTCGTGCAGCCGCGCGAACAGCACGTCGTTGCGCCGCAGCGCCGCGCACAGCGCGCGCTTGCTCATGATCCGGCTGCCGTCGGGATTGACCTCGACGGCCGCGACCTTGCGCAGGCGCCCGAGCGCGCTGGCGGCGATCGGCTGGGTCACCAGAATTCTCGGGCGAGCTTTCGCCAACAGAGGCTACACGGCGTGAGGGTTGAAGATGATCCGGCCGGCCTCGCCCGCCTTGCGATGTGGCTTGACGGAAATTTCCACGTCCTGCTCGAACGCCGTCAGCATCCGCATCAGCCGTTCCACCGAATACCCTCGAAAATGCCCTCGGAAGATGTTCGACAGGTCGGGCTGCTTGATGCCGACGAGCCTTGCGGCTGCCGTCTGCGTGAGCTTGCGAGCCTTGACCAGGCGCTTGAGTTGGACAACCAGCGCGGCCTTGAGCTGGTGCTCCTCGGCGTGGGGGAGGCCGAGGTCGGCAAATATGTTTCCGCTGCCGATGTCGTGCGCGGGCACAGTCTTCTTCCTCATCACTGATTTATAGTAGTATCACTATGGGAAATGGTCAAGCGCGGCCGTGCGCGTAGATTGGCTCGACCGGCGCCACGCGTCGTCACGCCGCGTTGAGGCCGAGGTCCGGGACGAACCCGATGAATGTGGTAGCGGTCGAGCTTGGCCGCGCCGCAGGAATCCGCCACAGAGGAATACCCGATCTCGATCCTGCAACGCTGTCGCTCGGGCAGGTCTACGATGCGATCTGTCGGCCCGCGCGGCCGTCTCGTCGGTACGTTGGGGGTGGCAGGCGGGCTTGGCCATAGCAGTTCCGTTACTTCACCCGACGTGATAAGAAACAGCGCATGATTGGTCTGGGTAAGCTCGAGGGGCGCGGAGGCGATGGCACGGACCGCCCGGCACCGGGCGAAGCCGCTCGCCTCTATCATCATGCCTTTCGTGATTTTGGTGCGCAGGCGCTGTGGAATCTCCGCCAGGTCGAGCATCCGACCGCTGCTCAGGCGCTCGCCATCACCCGCCAGCTGCGCATCGAAGGCAACATGGAGGCCCGGCGCCTCGCGGAGGCGATCGAGCGAGCCTGCGGTGCCGATATCTAGGTTCCAGAGCCGCGTCCTTCTGCTTCTCGCCGGCCATCGCGACCCCGAGAGCTTTGTCGGGGGCGGTGTTCCGATCAATCGCGACGGACCACGTTTCTCCGCCGACATCGACATTTTCCACGACCGGGCAGAACGCGTCGCCGGCGCCGCGGAGACTGACGCCCAGACGCTGCGCGATGCGGGGCTCAAAGTCGATTGGGTGCGCCGACTGCCTGCGTTGTACACCGCGATCGTGACCGGCGGCGACGAGCAGACACGGCTCGACTGGATCACGGACAGCGACGTTCGGTTTTTTCCCGCCCTGCGTGACGAGCAATTCGGCTATGTGCTGCACGTGGCGGATCTGGCCGTCAACAAGCTGATGGCTGCAGTTGGGCGGCGCGAGCCACGCGATGCCGTCGACCTGGTCACCATCGACGAAAAGTTCCTGCCACTCGGAGCGGTCGCGTGGGCTGCCGTGGAGGTGGCGCCGGGTTTCACGCCCGAAGGGCTCCTGGCAGAGCTGTCCCGGAGCTCGCGCTTCAGCGCGGAGGAATTCGCCGCGCTCGCCTCGGTATCGCCGATCGATCCGGCGGACATCAGTCGCAAGCTCCGGTCGGCGCGCGAGCGCGCCGAGGTCTTCGTGGCGCGGATGCCGAGCGAGCTTGCCGGGGCGTTGTTTCTGAAAGACGGCACGCCGGTCCAGCCCGACCCGGCCCGACTTGATGAATATCGTGTGCATCGGCCGCAGCGGCGCGGTCATTGGCCGACGTCCTCGGAAATCGGCAGCGCCATGCTGGACCGCTACGGGACTTCCGACCCGGCGCCGCAACCGCCATCATCGGATAAAACGAAGGGCGACGAGTAGGATCAGCGAGGTCCGGTCCCGGCCGTCACGCACCTCGCCGCGCCGCAAAACATCCGCCACGGAGGAAGCTCATGCCTCGCATGCCCGATCTCGATCCCGAAAAACTCTCGCCCGAGCAGCGCAGGGTCCATGACGCGATCCTGTCGGGTCCGC
>JBEKZK010000124.1:0-9496 GCA_049509935.1 Xanthobacteraceae bacterium
TGCCGATCCGCCGGATCACCAGGCGGTCCTCGGTCTGCCGTTCGACCGCGACGAGGATGGTGACGCCGACGACGGCGAGCCCGACCGCGCCCACGAACGGAACGGACCTCAGCAGCGGACGGCGGCGCGGCGGTGCGGCCGGGGTCCGCCGGGCCGCAGCGGGCGAACTCCCGGGCCGGTCGAGAAGCGCGAGGAGGTCCGCAGGATCGAACGGCGGAGGAACCGGCATGATGCGCGCCGGCCGGAACAGGCGGAGCAGCTGCTGCTGCCCGCCGAGGGCGATGTGCGCCAGCACATGCAGGGCCGCGTAGCCGAGAATCACCCACATCCCCAGCCAGTGGATGTCGACGAGGGTGCTGCTGGCGGAGCCCAGATAGAGCGCGATGCCGGTCGAGAGCTCTGCCAGCAGCACCGCATAGAACAGCCAATACAGGAGCACGTTGACGGCGCCCCAGCGCATCTGCCGGCTGCCGAACAGTCCGGCGAGCCGCGCCCGATCGAGTCGGATGCGATGCCCGAGCCCCGACAGCCGCATGTAGACGGCGTACGCGATGCTCACGGTGACCAGCACGACGGCTGCCGGAATATGCCCCGACCACACCGTGGACGTGGGCAGCACGGCATCGAGCATGTTGATCCAGGTTCGGTCGGGCACCTCGGTCGCGATCCGCAGGCCGGTCAGGATCGCCACGACCAGCGCAGCGACCAGCGACCAGTGCAGGACGATGGTGCCGTAGTCGGTCTTGCGGATTCGAGCGACCCGCCGGGTCATCCGGAGGTCCCCGCGCATCGCGGCGGCGCCGCCGAGGCTGCTCGCGGCCGTGACAACGACGGAGCGAACGGCGGACGTCCACAGCCGACTGTCTGATCAAGCTGCGGTCGGGCGCCATCCGAACCCGTCTGACCCGGACGATTCCGGCGTCGATTCGCCGGGCCCGCGACCCTTCCCGCCCGGATGTCGGCGACCCAGCTCGCCCACAGCCCAACTCCTTCGCCTGTCATCCGTGGAGTCCCCCGTTGTCTGCGCGATTCCCCTCGCGAACCGACCGCTCACCCGGCATCGGCCGGGGTCATCTGCACCTCCTGCGCTCGACCACCGCAGTCGAATAGCCTCCCGTCGCGGTGGCGCCTCAGCAAACGACGGCGCTTATTGTCCATAGGAATCAATTGCGGCCATTTCCTGATGCGGTGCAACGAAAGTTCACCTAGCAAACAGCGACACGGTCGGAGCGGAAAAGTTAGCCGATATCTAAAATCGTCGCGCACAGCCTATCCGGGTACGAATCCGACGTGCTCGATCTGGTGTCGGCGCCGTTCGGCGGCGGGCGCGACAAATGATGTCCGGCAACTGCGGCCACATCGGTGGCCGGGAAATCTGACGAGAACAAGATTTCGTCCGCCCATCTCGGTGACCATAGCGAGGCGGTTTGATGGCCTGCCACATTTGCTCGTTTCGCTGCGGGCGTATCCGCCGAGGAATTGTGGCCGGCGAGCGAGGCCGCGCGATCGCAACCGGCGCATCAGCAATTTCGATTTGTGCGGAAAGCGCCGCGTGAATTCGCGGCCGGTCGGCGTCGGCGTCGCATTGTCGCCGAAAAGGGTTTCTATGCGTTCGCCTCGTCGCGGATCGATGGAAGCGGAAGGCACGCAATGAATGCCATGAGCGGCCTCGCAGTCGAGGACCCCGATGATCCGGTTGGGCTCGGACTGCGCGCGAGCATTCGCCGGCTCGGCGGCGTCGCCGCGTTCAGCGGCGTCATCAATCTGCTGATGCTGTCGGGCTCATTCTACATGATGCAGGTCTACGACCGGGTGATTCCGAGCCGCAACGTCGCGACTCTCGTCGGCCTGTCGGTCATCGTCCTGATGGCGTACCTGGTGCAGGGTTATTTCGATGCTCTGCGCGCGCGCATGCTCAACCGCATCGCCACGCTGTTCGACGCCGGCCTGCAGGGGCCGATCCATGTCGCGCTGGCGACGCTGCCGCTGAAGGGCGCGCGGCCCACGCTGGCGCAGCAGCCGCTGCGCGATCTCGATGCGGTGCGCTCGTTCCTCTCCGGCATGGGGCCGACGGCGTTTCTGGACATGCCGTGGATCCCGCTGTTCCTGCTCGGGCTGTTCCTGTTCCACCCGGTGATCGGGCTGACCGCGATGCTCGGCGCCGCCGCCATCGTCACCGTCACGCTCACGGCGGATCGGCGATCGAAGGGTGCCGCCCGGTCGGCCATGGATTCGAGCGCGCGACGTCAGGTGCTCGCCGACGCCACGCGGCACAATGCCGACGTGATCCGCGCGCTCGGGATGACCGGGCGGCTCACGGCGCGGTGGGCCAAGGCCAATGAGAGCTTTCTCCAGGACAACATCCGGTCCGTCGACACCTATGCGAACTTCGGATCGTCGGCCAAGGTTCTGCGTTTCATCCTGCAGTCGGGAATGCTGGGCATCGCGGCGTTCCTCGTCGTCAACGAGCAGGCCTCGGCCGGCATCATGATGGCTTCGTCGATCATGATGGGACGGGCGCTCGCGCCGATCGAGATGGCGCTGAGCACGTGGAAGCAGCTGGTCGCGGCACGCGATGGGCTCAAGCGACTGCGCGAGACGCTCAAGGCCACCGCGCCGCAGCCGGCGCCTGACGTGCTGCTGCCGCGGCCGCAGCACGAGCTGATCGTCCAGGAGCTCAGCGTGCGGGCGCCGGGCACCGATCGGACGCTGGTCTTCGATGTCTCGTTCCGTCTCACTGCCGGGATGGGCATGGCGCTGCTCGGCGCGAGCGCGTCGGGCAAGACCTCGCTCACCAAGGCGCTGGTCGGCATCTGGCCGGCCGTCAAGGGTGTCGTTCGTCTCGATGGCGCGGCCATCGACCAATGGCAGCATGACGATCTCGGGCGACACATCGGCTATCTGCCGCAGGACGTGGCGCTGCTCGACGGAACCGTTGCCGAGAACATCGCACGTTTCGACCATACGGCGTCGTCGGACGCGGTGCTCGAAGCGGCGCGCATCGCCGGCGCGCACGAGATGATCCTGCGGCTGCCCGAGGGCTATCAGACGCGGATCGGGGAGGGCGGGGCCTCGCTGTCGGCCGGACAGCGTCAGCGCGTCGGCCTCGCCCGCGCGGTGTTCGGCGATCCGTTCCTCGTCGTGCTCGACGAGCCCAACGCCAATCTCGATGCCGACGGCGAGAATGCGCTGACCCGGGCGATCGAGACGCTGCGCGCCAAGCAGTGCATCGTCATCGTGGTCTCGCATCGGCCGAGCTCGCTTGCCGCGCTCAACGTCGCGATGGTGATCTACGACGGGCGGGTGGCGGCGTTCGGACCGCGCGAGGAGGTGTTCGCCCGCATCGCGAAGAAACAGGCCGGCGCCGCGGCCGCGATTGCGGCCCAGCGCAAGGCCAAGCCGGGCGACGAGACCGTCCCCCGCATAGCAAATCAGGCAGGCGCCGCCGAGGCGCCGATTGCGCCCCAGCAGAAACCCAGGCCGCCACGCCTCGCCGGCGCGGTGCAACCATGAAGCAGATCGTCCCCGACATGCGCGATCACCACGGCGCCGGGCCCCAGGGCAGCGCCCTCGTCCTCGAGCTCCGCCGGATCCAGGAGGGGTTCGATCGTCAGGTTCGTCGTCAGGCCAACGGGAGCCCGGGGCGAGCCGAGGGGACAGCCAACGCCGCCAAGCGCGCCGCGAAGGCCGGTCCGGGCGTGATCGAGCGCGCCGTCGATGCCTGCCTGGAGGGGCTCGGCCTCGGAGGCGGGCCGCGCGCCGCGCCGACCGGCGAGCGTCCCGACGCCGGCCGGGTGGCAAACCTGGGCGGAAGCCGGCCCGCGCCCAAGGCGCTGCCGCCGCGCGCAGCGCGGTCCGCTCCGGTCGAGCCGACCGCACGACACCGGGCTCCGGCCGAGCCGATCGAAAGGACGGGGGCTCCGGTGAAGCCGATCGCGCGGAACCGGGCTCCGGTCGAGCTGCGCGCCGGCGCGCCGGCGCCTCGCGGTCGAAACCTTCCGGTCCTCCCCGCCGGGCCGCCTGCAGTCCGCAGGCCGCAAGGTGGCGGACTGTCGGCACGGGGGGAGGCCGCCGGCCGCGCGATCGTTCCGGCTCTGCGGCAGGCGAAGGTGGCCTGGGACTTCCTGCTCACCAATGCCGGCGGGGTGCCGGTTCACGACGCACCGGGCGATGAGCTGACGTCGCGGATCGGCTACTCGTTCCAGAGGGAGCTCAGGACCGGTCTGCGCGTGCTCGTGTTCGGCGTCGGGCTGGCGGTCGCGTGGGCGACCCTGGTGCCGCTGTCGGCCGCCGTCATCGTACAGGGCTCGCTGATCGCCGAATCGAACGTGAAGAAAATCCAGCATCAGACCGGCGGCATCGTGGCGCAGATCGCGGTGCGCGACGGGATGCACGTGCGCGAGGGCGATCTGCTGGTCCGGCTCGACGAGACCCAGACGCGCTCCAACCTCCAGGTGGTGGCAGGCCAGCGCGACCAGTTCCGCGCCCGCGTCGCCCGGCTGATCGCCGAGCGCGACGGAGCGGCCGAGATCGAATTCCCGCCGGATCTGGCGGCGCGCAAGAGCGACAGCGACATCGAGCAGCTCCTCGCCTCCGAACGGACGCAGTTCAAGGCGCGCGCCAGCTCGCGTCAGAATCAGAAAGACCTGCTGCGCAGTCACGTCACCCAGCTCGGCGAGCAGATCGCCGGGTTCGATGCGCAGATCAAGTCCAAGGCGGATCAGATCGACCTGATCACCGGCGAGCTCAAGGGCGTGCAGGGCCTCTATGAGAAGAAGCTGGTGCCGCTGACCCGCCTGACCACATTGCAGCGCGAGGCCGCGCGGATCGAGGGAGAGCGCGGGCAGCTGGTGTCGGAGATCGCCGAGGCCCAGGGCAAGATCAGCGAGGCCGAGTTGCAGATCATCCGCGTCGACCAGGACTTTCGCACCGAGGTCACCAAGGATCTCCGCGAAGCCCAGGACAAGGAGGCCGAGTTCTCCGAGCGCAGCATCGCGGCGCGCGATCAGCTCAACCGGATCGAGCTGCGGGCGCCGACGTCGGGCGTGATCCACGAGCTCGCGGTGCATACCGTCGGGGGCGTGGTGACGCCGGCCGAGGTACTGATGGAGGTGGTGCCCGACAGCGATGACCTGCAGGTCGAGGGGCGCCTTCCGATCAACGAGATCAACCACGTCGGCATTGGACAGAAGGCCGTGGTGAAATTCTCCGCGTTCAACCAGCGCACCACGCCGGAGCTCAACGGCATGGTGTCGTTCGTCTCGCCCGACGCGAGCCACGACAAGATCAACAACTCCCCCTTCTACACGGTGCGCGTGACGCTGCCCGGGGAGGAGCGCCGGAGGCTCGGGGATCTGCAGCTGGTGTCCGGAATGCCGGCGGAGCTGTTCCTGCAGACCGGCAGCCGCACCATGATGACCTACCTGCTCAAGCCGCTCACCGATCAGATGCGCCGGATGTTCACCGAGAACTGATTGCGCTACTTCAGGCCCCGTGCGACCCGGAATCCGTTGGCGTAGTAGCGCACGTCCTGATCGTAGCGGAAGCGCGCTCCCGAGCGGATGACGTTCGCCCGGCTGGCGAACGAGCCGCCGCGCAGCACCCGCTGACGGCACTGGCCGGCGGTCCAGGCCGAGCCGTCGCGCGGCGCGTTGCGGTAATTGTCGTTCCAGCAGTCCTCGACCCACTCGGCGGCGTTGCCCGCGGTATCGAACAGGCCGAACCCGTTGGGGCGGAACGATCCGGCGGGAACCGTCTGGCGCGCAGGGGTGCCGCCGCAATCCTCGCAGTTGGCGTGGCCGCTGCCCACCTCGCGTCCCCACCAGAACGGCGTCCTGGTGCCGCCGCGCGCCGCATACTCCCACTCCGCCTCGCTCGGCAGCCGATATTTGCGGCCGGTCCGCTGGGCGAGCCAGCCGACGAAGGCCTCGGCGTCGTCCCAGCTGACATCGATCACCGGCTGGGTGCCGCGACCCCAGCCATGGTCGTCGGGGCGCTGCCGGCAGGCTCCCGCCGTGACACAGAGGTCGAACTCGTCGAACGTGATCTCGCGGCGCCCGATGGCGAACGCCGCCGCGATGGTGACGTGGTGCTCGGGCTTCTCGTAGGGAGTGTCGCCTCCCATGTCGAACTCGCCGGGCGGCACCACCACCAGCTCGCCGCACTCCTTGCAGTCGCGCATCACTTCGCCGGGCTCCGGCTCCGCCGCCGCGGGCGGCGTGGATTCCGCAGCCTGCGCGTATGCGCGCTCGCCGGCGGGGCGCAGACACGCCGCGCCGACGGTGCCGGCGACGAGAGCAATGAGAAGCAACAGCTGCCTGATCATCTGGTCCCGCAAAGGGTGGTGAAAGCCCGGGCCCGATTCGCGGCCGACGCCGGCTTGCCGCCCGCGCCACTCGACGATCGCCTCGGCCCGATGTGACTGTCCCCGGTCCATCGCACATATAAGAGCATTTCTTCCGGCTGTGTGAAGCGGCTCTCGCAACGGAGGGAAAAACCGGCGCGAGCCGGCGACCGCGCGCCGAAATCGACCTTGCGATGCATGATGAGCGGCCTACCTCCGGAGCATGTCAGAATTCAACTTCAACGGGACATGCCCTGGTCGTCGGCGTAAAGCTCGGCTAAAGTCGGGCTTCCGTGTGGCCTCGAGGGGGCAGTCGTCGTGCATGCGCAAACCATCACTGCAGGATTATCGCTTCTGATCACGCTCGTAGCCGGCGGCGCGGCCGTGGCGCAGACGGGTGGTGGACCGACTCCGTCGCCGGCGGGCGCCGCGGTCTATTTCGTCGATCTCAAGGATGGAGCGACGCTGAAGGAGAAGACCACGATCCATTTCGGCCTTCGCGGCATGGGAGTAGCGCCGGCCGGCTCCGACCGGGCGAACTCCGGGCACCATCACCTCCTGATCGACACCGAGCTGCCGCCACTCGACAAGCCGATTCCCAATGATTTCAATCACCTGCACTTCGGCGCCGGGCAGACGGAGGCCGAGGTGACGCTGGCCCCGGGGGACCATACGCTGCAGCTCCTGCTCGGTGACAAGGACCACATCCCGCATACGCCACCGGTGATGTCGGCGCCGATCAAGGTCCACGTCACCGAGCCCGGAATGGCGCGGCGACATCCCTCGCCCCCCGACGCCAAGGTCTACTTCGTCTATCCGAGCGACGGTGCCTACCTGACCCTGACGCCGGTGATCCGCTTCGGCCTGATCAACATGGGGGTGGCGCCGGCCGGGCTCGAGAAGGCCAACACCGGCCACCACCACCTCCTGGTGGATGCCCCGCTGCCCCCACTCGATCAACCGATCCCCAACGATTTCAATCACTTGCACTTCGGTGCCGGGCAGACCGAGGCGAAGATCACGCTGTCCCCGGGGACGCACACGCTGCAGCTTCTCCTCGGCGACGAGAATCACGTGCCGCACGAGCCGCCGGTCTATTCGAAGCCGATCACGGTGACCGCGACGGTGAGCGGCCACAGGCCGCATTCGCGACGACACCATCGCTACCATTGAACCAAACGGGTGCTCGCTGCTACTCATACGTGAGCACCTGGAGATCCGCCGGGAGGCGGCGATGAAGCGGCCCTTTCACCTCGTGATGGCAGTCATCGGTGCGCTGGCGCTCGTGCTCCTCGGCGCCGGCAGCGCCGCGGCCGACCGGCGCGTCGCGCTGATCGTCGGCAACTCCGCCTATCGCAACGGCGCCACGCTGGCGAACACCGTCAACGACGCGACCTCGATCGCGCAGCTGTTCCGCGCGGCGGGTTTCGACGTGGTCGATTCGCGCCACGACCTCGGCAGCCTGGACTTCAAGCGCGCCGTCCGCGAGTTTTCGATTGAGACGCGAAACGCCGACGTCGCGGTGGTGTACTACGCCGGACACGGTATCGAGCTCGACGGCACCAACTACCTGATCCCGGTCGACGCCAAGCTCGCCAGCGATTTCGACGCCGAGGACGAGGCGATCGCGCTCGACCGCATCGTCCGGTCGATCGAGCCGGCCCGACGCCTGCGCCTGGTCATTCTCGACGCCTGTCGCGACAACCCGTTCGTCACGACGATGAAGCGCGCCGTGGCGGTGCGCGCCGTCCCATCCGGTCTCGGCAAGATCGAGCCGACGATCAGCGATACGCTGATCGCCTATGCGGCCAAGGCGGGCTCGGTGTCCTATGACGGCGGCGGCTCCAACAGCCCGTTCACCACCGCGCTGCTCAAGTACATCACCGAGCCCGGGCTCGACATCAGGCTGGCGCTCGGCCGCGTGCGCGACGAGGTTCTGCGCGTGACCGCCAACAAGCAGGAGCCGTTCGTCTATGGTTCGCTCGGGGGCGCAATGGTCTCGCTGGTTCCGGCGACCGCGCCGAAGAGCGCCGAGCCGCCGGCGCCGCCGGCCTCGGCCGGACCCGGCAGCGACATGCGGCGCGACTACGAGCTCGCCGAGCGGGTCGGGACGAGAACCGGTTGGGAGGCCTTCCTGACCGCGCACCCGGACGGATTCTACGCCAACCTCGCCCGCGCGCAGCTTGCCAAGCTCGGCCCGCCGGCGATCGACTCGGCCTCGCGTGCCGAGCCGCCGAAGGTGCAGGAGCATGAAGACGGCGCCCACGACAGCGCCGCGCGCGAGCAGCGTGACGCCCTGCGCCGGCAGGAGGACGAGCACCGCACCAAGGCCGAGGCGGACCGGCAGAAGCATGAGCACGAGGCCGCCGCCAGGATCGAGGCCGATCGCCAGCAGCAACGGGACGCCGCCGCCCGAGCCGAGGCCGAGCACTTGCGGCTCGAGCGCGAGGCCGCTCTCAAGGCGCACGCCGAAAAATTGCGGCTCGAGCGTGAGGCCGCGCTGAAGGTGCAGCCCGCACCACTGACGGCCGAGCAGGTCTGCAAGCGTGACGGGGAGCGTCTCGCCCGGCTGCGCGCCAGCCGCGAGCGCGACGAGGTACTCCGATTCGAGCGCGAGCTCGCCTGCGAGCACCTGCGCCCTCAGGTGGTCAGATTGCGCGAAAGCGTCACCGCCGATTGATTCGCGCGGCAGCCGCCGGCGGATCAGTGGGCCGGGGTCAGGGTGACCTTGAGCCCGTCGGGCGGGAACGGAATCGGCCACATCCGCCAGTCAGGCACGTACCCCGGCGCGATGTCCACCCGGATGCTGTCGAGGAAGTGCCAAGCGAAGCACTTGGCCTGCATGTAGGCGAAGTTCAGGCCGAGGCACATGTGGGCGCCGCCGCCGAACGGCACGAAGGCGAATTTGTGGCGGCCGCGCGAAGCCTCGTCGGAGAACCGTGTTGGATCGTAGCGATCCGGCTCCGACCACAGGTCCGGCATATGGTGGGTGTAGAGCGGGTTGACGCCGACGCCGACGCCGCCCGGAATGCGGAAGCCCTTGAACTCGAACGGACGCATGGCGCGGCGCGGGATCGACGGCACCGGCGGGGCCATCCGCATCGCCTCCTTGAACGCCATCTCGGTCAGCGTGAGCTCGTCGAGGCGGTCGAA
>JBEKZK010000125.1:0-9467 GCA_049509935.1 Xanthobacteraceae bacterium
CCTCGAGCAAACCGATGGTGTGGCTCGACGTGCTCGATCTTCCGACCATCAATTTCTTCGAGACCGGGTTTTCCGAGCACCTGGAGGCGGAGCAGCAGGCGACCGGGCGCGAGGACGGCGATTCGCTGGCGCGCTACGGCTCCGGCGTGCTGCCCGATGGTTGTTCGGCGCCCACCAACCGCACCCCGATCATCAACTATCCGTATGCCCGCACCCGGCCGATCCTGGAGCGCCTGAAGCGCGCCGGCGACGTCGATCCGCGTCACGGCGCGCGCATCCGCTATGCCAATCCGTTCACCGGAGGCTGGGCGACGCCCACCATGGGGGCGCACCTGGCGCTGCTGCCGGCGGGGTTCGCCGGCCAAGACTATCGCTCGACCGACGGCACCATCGTGGTGTGCGTGGAAGGGCAGGGCACCACCAAAATCGCCGACCAGGCATTCGACTGGTCGCCCGGCGACGTTTTCGTCATCCCGCCGTGGAAGCCGCACTCCCACCACGCCGGCAAGGAGGCGGTGCTGTTCAGCATCTCCGACCGCCCGGCCCAGGAGGCGCTGGGAATCTGGCGCGAGGCCGACTAAACCGCAAGGCTCCTACGATGCCGCGGTTCGCCGCCAATTTCGGTTTCCTGTTCACCGAGCGACCGCTGATCGAGCGCTTCGGCGCCGCCGCGGCGGCGGGCTTCCGCGCCGTGGAGCAGCAGCTTCCCTACGCGGTGCCGGCCGTCGCCGTGAAGGCCGAGCTCGAGCGTCACGGCCTCACCCAGCTCGGCATCAACATGCCGATGGGTCAGGCCGACGAATTCGGCCTGACCGCGCTGCCCGGCCGCGAGCGGGACTTCGACGCCGCGTTCCGCCAGGCCCTCGACTACGTGGTGGCGATCGGCGGCAGCGCCATCCACTGTCTCGCCGGCGTGGTGCCGCCGGAGCGGCGGCCGGCCGCCAACGCGACGTTTGCGTCCAATCTCGGCCGCGCCGCCACGGCGGCGGCGCAGCACGGCATCACGCTGCTGATCGAGCCGCTCAACCGGCGCGACCGGCCCGACTATTTCCTCTCCAACGTCGAGCATGCCGCCGACGTCATCGCCAGGGTCGGGCGGCCCAACGTCAAGATCCAGTTCGACTGCTATCACGTGCAGATCATGCAGGGCGATCTGATCCGGCGGATCGAGCGGCACCTGCCGCTGATCGGCCACGTGCAGATCGCCGCGGTGCCGTCGCGCGGCGAGCCCGATGGCGGCGAGGTCAACTATCCGGCGATCTTCGCCGCGCTGGACGAGGCCGGCTACACCGGCTGGGTCGCCGCCGAGTACAGGCCGCGCGGACGCACCGAGGACGGGCTCGGCTGGATGCATGCGGCGTAGCCCGCGGCGTAGCCCGCATGGAGCGAAAGCGGAATGCGGGAACGGCCTCGTCATGCGGCACCGCCGTCCCCGGATTTCGCTCCGCTCCATCCGGGCTACAGCCCGAGCCGCTCCGCGCGTAGCGAAAGCGCAATGCTGTAGCGCTATGCGGGAACGGCCATCGAATGCGGCACCGCCGTCCCCGGATTTCATCCGGGCTACGGTAGCCCGCATTGCGCTTCCCTCCATCCTGGCTACGGTAGCGGCATGACAACGCCCAGCTTCGCGCTCGATCCCGCCGCAACGCTTCCCGCCGACGGCGCCGCCGGCACGCTGGTCGGCCGGGTGTGGCGTCCCGACGTCGACGGCCCGTCGGTCGTCGTCGTGCGCGCCGACGGCGTGTTCGACCTCTCGCGCGAGGTCGCGACCATGCGCGATCTGTGCGAGGCGGCGCAGCCGGCCGCAACCGTCGCGGCGGCCGCCGGCGAGCGCATCGGCGCGCTCGCCGAGCTGCTCGCCAACACGCCCGAGCATCGGCGCGATCCGGCCAGGCCCTGGCTGCTGGCGCCGATCGACCTGCAGGCGATCAAGGCGGCCGGCGTCACCTTCGCGGTGTCGCTGCTCGAACGGCTGATCGAGGAGCAGGCGCGCGGCAAGCCGGAGACCGCCGCGGCGGTGCGCGCCGAGGTCGAGGCGGCGCTCGGCGGCGCGGTCGCCGGCCTGGTGCCGGGCTCGGCGCAGGCGACCGAGCTCAAGGCCGTGCTGCAGGCCAAGGGCCTGTGGTCGCAGTATCTCGAGGTCGGGATCGGGCCGGACGCGGAGATCTTCACCAAGGCGCCGCCGATGGCGGCGGTCGGCAGCGGGGCCGCGATCGGCATCCTGGCGTCCTCGCACTGGAACAATCCGGAGCCGGAGATCGTCGTCATCGCCAACTCGCGCGGCGAAATCGTCGGGGCGACGCTCGGCAACGACGTCAATCTGCGCGACATCGAGGGCCGCTCGGCGCTGCTGCTCGGCCGCGCCAAGGACAACAATGCGTCGACCGCCGTCGGCCCGTTCATCCGGCTGTTCGACGGGCGGTTCACGCTCGACGACGTGCGGCGCGCCGAGGTGACGCTGACCGTCGAGGGCGGCGACGGTTTCCGCCTCGACGGCGTGAGCGCGATGGCACGGATCAGCCGCGACCCGGCCGACCTGGTGGCGCAGCTGATCGGCCCGCATCATCAATACCCGGACGGCGCGGCGCTGTTCCTCGGCACCATGTTCGCGCCGGTCGAGGATCGCGACGCCCCGGGCCAGGGGTTCACCCATCACCTCGGCGACGTGGTGACGATCGCGTCGCGGCCGCTTGGCGCGCTCGTCAACGTGGTGACGACCTGCGACCGGGCGCCGCCGTGGACCTTCGGCAGCGCGGCGCTGATGCGCAACCTCGCCAGGCGTGGATTGCTCTGAGCTTCGCGTTGCGCGCTGACCGGCAGCTGATAGGTTTGCCCCCGCGGGCGCGGGATGGAACGTGATGACCGACAGAACGGCCGGAGCCGACGCGCCGCGCACATTGCGGCTCAAGGATGCGATGCGGCAGGCGCGGATCGAGATGGCGGAGCGCACCGGCGTCGTGGTCGATCTGCGCGACGCCGAGCTCGCCCGGCTGGAGATGCTCAACGAAGCCCTCGACCCGGTCTATGCCGAGGTGCCGGACGGGATCGAGCTGTTCGACCGCGGCACCGTGGCCGGCGATCCGCCGCGGCTGTGGATCGACATGATCGCACACGTGATGATGGGCCGCGACAAGCGCGTCTACCGCTTCGTCCAGGATACGCGCTATGGCCGGCGGGTGATCGCCGAGACCGCCGATGTTGCCGACATGGCGGGCGCGGTGACCAGATACATCGCCCGCCGTCTGGTCGAGCGCGAGCGCGCGGTGGCCGGTGACACCGAGCTCTTGGCGAGCGACATCCTGATCGACGCGGTGCGCCGCCGCCGCCAGCGCCGCCGCATGGCGGCGATGCTCTGCCTCGGCCTCGTTCTCGGCTTCCTGGCCGGAGCCGCGGCGCTGTTCGCCGCCGCCTGGTTCGCCATGCCGCGTTAGTCTTAGTCACCCGCACAGGCTGCGGCGCCCGATCTCGACGATGCCGTGATCGCCGGACCGCAGCCCCCGGGTCACCGCCTCGCATTGCCAGCCGCCCGGGCTGCCGGCGATCCGATAGAGATTGTAGGACGCCGCATCGCGCCGCCCGTGCAGCGTCGCCGAGGCCGACGGCACGCCGTACACCGGCACGCGCGTCCGGTTCGGACCGTCGAGCCAGACCAGGGAATGCACGTGGCTGTGGCCGTGGATCACCAGCTCGGCGCCGTGCTCGGCGATGACGCGGCGGAACGGACCGGCATCGATCAGGCGCTTGAACCGCTCCGACATGGTCGAGGTCGGCGGATGGTGCAGCAGCACGACGCGAAAGAGCCCCTGGTGCGCGAGGCGATCGAGCGTGTCGGAGAGCCGCATCAGCTGCTCGGCGCCGAGCCTGCCGGTGGCGGTGACCAGCCCGGTGGGCACCGCCGTCGACAGGCCGATCAGCGCCACCTGGCCGCGCCGGCGCACGAACGGGAAATGCGCCGGGCGCCCGCCTGGAGCGGCGGAGCCGATGCCGTCGGCGCGCATGTAGTCGCCCCAGTGACGCGCCGGATACTGCACGGCGGAGCGCACATAGACGTCGTGATTGCCCGGCACCACCGTGACGTGGTCGGGCGGCCCGAGGCGGGAGAGCCACTGGCGGGCCGGCGCGAACTCGAGGTCGAGCGCGACGTTCACGAGGTCGCCGGTCACCGCGATGTGATCGGGATGGGCGGCCTGAAGGTCGTGGACGATGGTGTCGACCACGTCGGCGCGGTGCGCCACCCGGCGGCGGCGGCGCCAGTTGATGATGCCGATGACCCGCTTGCCGGTGAGCTCGCGCAGGCGCGGTGTCGGCAGCGGTCCGAGATGCGGATCCGACAGGTGGCCGAGCAGGAACGTCGGCGCCGTCATGAATTGCCAATCAGTATGCCGGCGAGGAACACCAGCGCGCCGCCGACCATGATCTGGAAGGCGGCGGCGAGGAATGGCGTGTCCATGAAGCGCCAGCGGATCCACGAGATGGTGGCGAGCTCGACCACGACCACCACGATCGCGATGGCGGTCGCAATGGTGAAGCTCGGGATCAGGTAGGGCAGGGTGTGCCCGAGGCCGCCGATCGTGGTCATCGCACCGCACACCGCGCCGCGCAGCCATGGGGTGCCGCGCCCGGTGAGCGAGCCGTCGTCGGACAGCGCCTCGGCGAAGCCCATGGAAATCCCGGCGCCGACCGAGGCGGCGAGCCCGACCAGGAACGTGTTCCAGGTGTTGTGGGTGGCGAATGCCGCGGCGAACAGCGGCGCCAGCGTCGACACCGAGCCGTCCATCAGCCCGGCGAGCCCCGGCTGCACGTACTGCAGCACGAACATCCGCCGGGCGGTCTCGTCCTCCTCGGCGCGCGCGTCCTTGGTCAGAAGGGCCTCGCCGAGCCGTTCGGCGAGGTCCTCGTGCTTGTCCTCTGCCTCGGCCAGCCGGTCGAGCAGCTCGCGCACCGAGGCGTCCCGCGCGGTCGCGGCGGCCTTGCGGTAGAACCGCGCGGTCTCGTACTCCATCTCGGCGGCGTACTTGCGCACTTCGTCGAGGCCGAGCGGCCGCACCAGCCACAGCGGCTTGTGGCTGATGAAGCCCTTGACGTCCTGGCGCCGGATCAGCGGCAGGTAGTCGCCGAACTTGGTGCGGTAGAGCTCGAACAGCATGCCGCGGTGCCGGACCTCCTCGTCCGCCATCTCGTCGAACACCTTGGCGGACGCCGGGAATTGCTGCCGCAGCCCTTCCGAGAAGCCGCGATAGATGCGGCTGTCCTCCTCCTCGTTGGTGATCGCGAGGGCGAGGACCTCCTGCTCGGTCAGGTCGGCGAATCGTTTCAAGGGCAAAGCCTTTTGGTACTAATGGAGGCCATGCGGTTAACGGATGGGCCAGGGGGGCGCAAGCGTCGCGGTTGGGCAAAATTCAGGCATGTGCCGGCCGGGAATGACCTAACCTGACGGGTGGAAAAATGAAACAAAATCATTGGCGAGTGACCCTCGAGCCTGCAATCCGCCGGCTCTTCCACCTGTACTGGTGGCTGGCGCGGGGCATGACGCTGGGGGTCCGCGCCGTGGTGGTCGACGGCACCGGCCGGGTGTTCCTGGTCAAGCACAGCTATGTGGCGGGCTGGCATTTTCCCGGCGGCGGGGTCGAGGTCGGAGAGACGCTGCGCGATGCGCTCGGCCGCGAGCTCGTCGAGGAAGGCAACATCGTGCTCGCCGGCACGCCGGCGCTGCACGGGGTGTTCTTTCACGATGCCGACTCGCGGCGCGACCACATCGCGGTCTACGTGGTGCGCGATTTCCGCCAGGACGCTCCGCCGCGCCCCGATCATGAGATCATCGCCCACGGGTTCTTCCCGCTCGATGCGCTGCCCGACGGCACCACGATGGCGACGCGTCGCCGCATCGCCGAAATCTTCGCCGGCGCGGCGGTCGCCGAGCGCTGGTGAGCCGCGTCTAACCGAAACGGCCGCGGTCGTGCGGCGCGTCGAGATCGAGAGCCGGACCGAGCGGCACGATGCCGGTCGGGTTGATCATCCGGTGGCTGGCGTAATAGTGCTGCTTGATGTGCGCCATGCTCACGGTCCCGGCGATGCCCGGCATCTGATAGAGATCGCGCAGGTAGCTCGACAGATTCGGATAGTCGACGATGCGCCTGAGATTGCACTTGAAGTGGCCGACATAGACCGCATCGAAGCGGATCAGCGTGGTGAACAGCCGCCAGTCCGCCTCGGTCAGGCGATCGCCAACCAGGTAGCGCCGGCGCGCCAGGATGGCCTCGATGCGGTCGAGCTCGGAAAAGAGCGCCCGGAATGCCTCCTCGTAGGCCTCCTGCGTCGTCGCGAAGCCGGCGCGGTACACGCCGTTGTTGACATTGTCGTAGACCGCCGCGTTGATGCGGTCGATCTCCTCGCGCAGGTCGCCCGGGTAGTAGTCGGCGCGCACGTCGGTGCAGGCGTCGAACGCCGAGTTGAGCATCCGGATGATCTCCGAGGACTCGTTGTTGACGATCGTGCGGCGCTGCCGGTCCCACAGCACCGGCACCGTCACCCGGCCCGAATATTGCGGGTCGGCCGCCGCGTAGACGGCGGACAAGCGCCGCGTTCCCGCCAGGGCGTCGGGCAAGGTGGCGTCGCCCGGTGCGAACACCCAGCCCTCGGCGCCCATCAGCGGCTCGACGACCGACAGCGAGATCGCGCCCTCGAGCCCCTTGAGCTTGCGAAAGATCACGGTGCGGTGCGCCCACGGACAGGCGAGCGATACGATCAGGTGGTAGCGCGACGGCTCGGCGGCGAATCCGCTCTCGCCCGACGGCCCGGCGCTGCCGTCGGGCGTCACCCAGCTGCGGAACCGGGTCGGCGCGCGCACGAAACGGCCACCGGTCGATTCGTACCCCCGGTCGTGCCAGACGCCGTCGACGAGCAGTCCCATTGCATGTCTCCTTCTCGCCGCGCCGGCGAGCTTGATGCCTTCCGGCACACGATAGACCGCCGTGGCGGCAAATGCTAAGCGGCGCGCCGGCCATGCCCGATCTGTCGCTCAGCATCCTCCCGGAGACCGCCACGGACGCGGCCGCGATCGAACGGCTGCACGAGCGCACGTTCGGACCGGGGCGGTTCGCCCGCACCGCCTTCCGCATCCGCGAAAGGATACCGCATCGGCTCGACCTGTCGTTCACGGCATGGATCGGCACCCTGCTGGTCGGCTCGGTGCAGCTCTCCCCGATCCGCATCGGCGAGACCGCGGCGCTGATGCTCGGGCCTTTGACCGTGGAGCCGCCATTCCGCGAGCGCGGAATCGGTCTCGCGCTGATCGAGCGCGCGCTCGAGGCGGCGCGCCACCAGGGGCATGGTCTGGTCGTGTTGGTGGGCGACGAGACGTACTATGCCAGGGCCGGTTTTCGCCGCGTGCCGAAGGGTCAGATGACGATGCCGGGACCGGTCGATCCGCAGCGGCTGCTGATCGCCGAGCTCTCCGGCGGCGCCCTCACCGGCGTCGCCGGCACGATCCGGCCGGACTGGGAGGCGGGCCCGTAGCCCGGATGAAGCCATCAGGGCGGTTACGCCCGTCTGCGCGGGCTATGTCGAAATCCGGGAGCGACGGTGCCACACGGCGAGACCTATAGGCGCTAGGATAAGAAATTGCCGCGCTCTCAGCGTCGTCATCGCCCGGCTTGACCGGGCGACCCAGTAGCCGAGAGCCGTCGGAACAGCGCACCGCGATATTTCAACTGGGCACTGTGATTACTGGGTCGCCCGCTTGAAGCGGGCGATGACGACGTTGCATTTGTGTTGGGATCTCAACCCAGCGCCTATGACGGCGCGCCCGCCCCCGCATTGCGCTGCGCTCCATGCGGGCGACGGCTACCGCCCTTCGCGCAGCCAGGTGGCGGCGAGGCTGCCGACCAAAAGCAGCAGGCCGAGCAGGCCGACGAAGATCGGCAGGACCCCGATCCCGCGCACCACGCTGGCGTCGCGCATCTTGAGGCCGATCCAGTCGTCACCCTTGAAGGTGTCGCTCGAGCGTACCGAGATCAGCCGCGGCACCGCGACGCCGCCGCCGGCATCGGCGAGACGGCGCACGTCGCCGCCGGTGGCGTTGGCGAGCGGGCCGAGCACCTCGGTGGTCGACGTTACCTCGGCGAACTCGCGCGGATTGGCCGGGCCCAGGTTGACGAGCGCGTTGAGCTTGCCGTCGGTGGCGCGCCACAGGCCGAGCTCGGTCGCCTCGACGCTGGTGCGCCACACGCCGGGCTCGGCGGCGTCGAGCGTCAGCGTGCGCGTCTGCCCGCTCGGCGATGTCAGGATCACCGGCACGGTGGTCTCCGCCATGGTCTGGCGCTGCACCGTGAGGTCGCGGCCGCGCGCGGTCAGCCGCAGCGATTCCTCCTCGAGGTCGGGCTGCTTCATCAGCCAGTGCGACAGCCGGCGCAGCAGATCGATGTGCGGCCCGCCGCCCTCGTAGCCGCGCGACCACAGCCAGATGTGATCCGACAGCAGCAGGGCGACCCGGCCTTCGCCTTCGCGCGAGAGCAGCAGCAGCGGCTTGTCGTCCGGCCCCGCCATGACCGAAGTCCCATTTGCGGTCCGGGTGTCGACCAGACGGAACCAGCGGCTCCAGTGCGGCGGCTCGGTGTCGCTGCCTTCCAGCGCCCGGGTCACCGGATGGCGCTTGCCGAGATCGGTGAGATGGGCGTGGAACGGCCGCTCGGTGATCTGCCCGGTCGGCTCGGCCGGCAGGATCACGTCGAGCGGGGTGCGCCAGATGCTGGTCGGGCTCGCATAGTCGGGCCCGGCGGCGACCAGCACGGCGCCGCCGTCGCGGACGTAGCGGGCGATGTTGTCGAAATAGATGATCGGCAGCACCCCCTGGCGCGCATAGCGGTCGAAGATGATGAGGTTGAACTCGTTGATCTTCTGCTGGAACAGCTCGCGCGTCGGGAACGCGATCAGTGACAGCTCGTTGATCGGCGTTCCGTCCTGCTTTTCCGGCGGGCGCAGGATGGTGAAGTGGACGAGGTCGACGCTGGCGTCGGACTTGAGCAGGTTGCGCCAGGTGCGCTCGCCCGCATGCGGCTCGCCGGAGACCAGCAGCACGCGGAGCTTGTCGCGCACCCCGTCGATGGAGACGACCGCCCGATTGTTGATGGTGGTGAGCTCGTCATCGAGCGGCGAGGCCTCGATCTCGACGATGTTCGGCCCGGCATGCGGGATCGGCACCTGGATGTTCACCGGCTCGCCGGTGGCGACGGCGCGCCGTTCCAGCGTGTCGCCATCGCGGCGCACCGTGACCTGCGCGGTGCCGGGAGGCACGCCGCTGTCCTCGACGCGGAACGTGATGGTCTGCGATTGCCCGACGATGCCGAAGCGCGGGGTGGCCACCAGCACGACGCGGCGGTCGCGCTCGTTCGGATGCCCGGTGATCAGGGCGTGTACCGGCGCCGCAAACCCGAGCGCGGCGGCGTCGGCCGGAACGTCGTGGACGCGCC
>JBEKZK010000126.1:0-9442 GCA_049509935.1 Xanthobacteraceae bacterium
CTCTACATCTTTGCGATCTCCTCGCTCGGGGTGTACGGCATCATCATGGGCGGCTGGGCCTCGAACTCGAAATATCCGTTCCTGTCGGCACTGCGCTCGGCCGCGCAGATGGTGTCCTACGAGGTCTCGATCGGCTTCGTGATCATCACCGTGCTGCTGTGCGTCGGCTCGCTCAACCTGAGCGCGCTCGTCGCCGCCCAGGAATCCCGCGGCCTGGCGAGCCTCCTCGGCGTGCCCTGGTTCACCATGCTGAACTGGTTCTGGCTGCCGCTGTTTCCGATGTTCATCGTGTTCTTCATCTCGGCGCTCGCCGAGACCAACCGGCCGCCGTTCGACCTCGCCGAGGCCGAGTCGGAGCTGGTCGCCGGCTTCATGGTGGAGTACGGCTCGACGCCCTACATGCTGTTCATGCTCGCCGAGTACGTGGCGATCTGCACCATGTGCGCCATGGGCACGATCCTGTTCCTCGGCGGCTGGCTGCCGCCGTTCGACTTCCCGCCGTTCACCTGGGTGCCGGGGGTGATATGGTTCGTGCTCAAGCTGTGCGCCATCTTCTTCATGTTCGCGATGGTGAAGGCCTTCGTTCCGCGCTACCGCTACGATCAGCTGATGCGGCTCGGCTGGAAGGTCTTTCTGCCGATTTCGCTGGCCGCCGTCGTCGTGGTGGCGGCGGTGCTGCAGATTTTCGACCTCGCCCCGAAATGATGCGTGACCGAAGGACAGCGACGATGAGGCTCGATCAGGCGGCGCGGTCGGTGTTCCTGACCGAGTTCGTGTCGGCATTCTTCCTGTCGATGCGCTACTTCTTCAAGCCCAAGCCCACGCTCAACTATCCGTTCGAGAAGGGGCCGATCTCGCCGCGCTTCCGCGGCGAGCACGCCTTGCGGCGCTACCCCAACGGCGAGGAGCGCTGCATCGCCTGCAAGCTGTGCGAGGCGATCTGTCCGGCCCAGGCGATCACCATCGAGGCCGGGCCGCGCCGCAACGACGGCATCCGGCGTACCACGCGCTACGATATCGACATGGTCAAATGCATCTATTGCGGGCTGTGCCAGGAGGCCTGTCCGGTCGATGCCATCGTCGAGGGGCCGAATTTCGAGTTCGCCACCGAAACCCGCGAGGAGCTCTACTACGACAAGGAGCGCCTGCTCGCCAACGGCGACCGCTGGGAGCGCGAGATCGCCAAGAACATCTCGCTCGACGCTCCGTATCGGTAGTCCCGCCCGGCGGTTTAACCGGGTACCGGCGACCAAATAGGTCAGGATCACTGACCTATTTCGGCAAAACAATCCCTTAACGCAATTCCGCCGTGCTTGTGTAGAAGCGTAAAGCGACTGGCCGGCTCGAGCGGAGCCGGCGCGAGGTGCGCCGCCACGGTGAGAATTTTCGATCCGACGCCAGCGGGGCGGCGTTTTTTCGTTGGAAGCTCGGATCATCGTTGCTACGGTAGCGGGCGTCGAAAAGATAAATGCTTCGCGCCTCAGGCGCGTTCCTTGGAAGGAGGAGACAATGGTCAACGTCCATGTAAATGGGCAGGAACGGACATACGCGGGGGATCCGACTATGCCCCTGATGTGGTTCCTGCGTGACGAGCTCGGTCTGACCGGGACCAAGTTCGGCTGCGGAGTGGCGCTGTGCGGCGCCTGCACGGTTCATCTCGACGGCGAGGCGGTGCGCTCCTGCGGCGTGCAGATGTCCGACGTCGCGGGCAAGAAGGTCGTCACCATCGAGGGCCTCGATCCCGCCGGAAACCACCCGGTGCAGGTGGCATGGCGCAACATCGGTGTGCCGCAGTGCGGCTACTGCCAGGCCGGCCAGATCATGCAGGCCGCGGCCCTGCTCGCCAAGAAGCCGGCGCCCACGGACGCCGAGATCGCATCCGAAATGTCCGGCAATCTCTGCCGCTGCGGCTGCTACCAGCGTATTTCAGCGGCGGTTCGCGCCGCCTCGAAGGGGGCGTGACATGACCTATCATGACAACAAGGGCCTCGTGACGATCAGCAACGTCAGCCGTCGCCGCATGCTCAAGGGCATGGTCGCAACCGGCGGCCTCGTGCTTGCCGCGCAGATTCCCGGCGCGCGGGCGGTTCTCGCCTATGCGACCGGTGGCGACCAGATGCCCAACGGCGTCAAGACCGACCCGAATCTCGTCCTGTCGAACGCCAAGGACGGACCCGTCACCATCGTGGCGGCCCGCGCCGAGATGGGAACCGGTGCGGCGCGAACCAGCCTCCCGATGATCCTGGCCGACGAGCTCGACGCCGACTGGTCGCGATGCCGGATCGTGCAGGGCGAGGGCGACGAGAAGAAGTACGGCAACCAGGATACCGACGGCTCGCGCAGCGTGCGGCACTGGCTGCAACCCTTGCGGCAGTGCGGCGCCTCGGCGCGGCTCATGCTCGAGCAGGCCGCGGCCAAGCGCTGGGGGGTCGATCCGAGCGAGGTGGAGGCGGTGCACCACGAGCTCGTGCATCGGCCGTCCGGACGCAAGATCGGCTACGGCGATGTGGCCGCCGATGCGGCGGCGCTGCCGGTTCCGACGGCGGACAAGATCCGGCTGAAGGATCCGAGCGCGTTCCGCTACATCGGCAAGGGCAACGTTCCGGTGGTCGACCTGTTCGACATCACGACCGGCCGCGCGACCTACGGCCAGGACGTGATGCGCCCGGGCATGAAGTTCGCCGTCATCGCCCGGTCCCCGGTCGTCGGCGGCAGCGTCGCGTCGTTCGATGCGACCGAGACCCTGAAGGTTCCGGGCGTCGAGAAGGTGGTGAAGATCGAAGGGACCCCGGCTCCGGCGAAGTTCGCGCCGAAGGCGGGCATCGCGGTGATCGCCACGAACACCTTCGCGGCGATCAAGGGCCGCGAGGCCCTGAAGATCGTGTGGGACGACGGGCCGAACAAGTCCTACGACTCGGTCGCCTACAAGGCGATGCTCGAGCAGGCGAACCAGAAGCCCGGCAAGGTCGAGCGGAACGACGGCGATGTCGACAAGGCGCTCGCCTCCGCGAAAAAGGTGATCACCCGGGAGTACTATGTTCCGCACCTCGCGCACGCCACCATGGAGCCGCCGGCCGCGACCGCGCAGCTCACCGGTGGAAAGCTCGAGGTCTGGGCCCCGCTGCAGAGCCCGGGCGGCGCCCGCGATGACATCGCCAAGAAACTCGGCCTCGCCGAGGGCGACGTCACCGTGCACAACACCCTGCTCGGCGGCGGCTTCGGCCGCAAGTCGAAGTGCGACTTCGCGATCGAAGCGGCCCTGCTCGCCAAGGAGACCGGCGGCGCGCCCGTGAAGGTCGTGTGGACGCGCGAGGACGACCTCCAGCATGGCTATTACCACACGGTGACGGCCGATCGCTTCGAGGCCGGCCTCGATGCCAACAACAAGGTGGTGGCGTGGCGCCAGCGCAGCTCGTCCCCCAGCATCCTGTCGACCTTCGCGCCCGACCCCAAGCATCCGTTCTTCATCGAGATGGGGCTCGGTCTGGTCGATGCGCCGTTCGACATCCCCAACCTGCGCGTCGAGACCGGGGAAGCCGAGGCGCACACCCGCATCGGCTGGTTCCGGTCGGTGAACAATATCCCGCACGCCTTCAGCACCCAGTCCTTCATCGCCGAGATCGCCCACGAGCTCGGCCGTGACCCCAAGGACCTGCTGCTGGAGCTGATCGGGGCGCCGCGGATCGTCGACCTGACCAAGCAAGTCACCACGCCGTACTGGAACAACGGTGAGCCGGCCGATTCGTACCCGATCGATACCGGTCGCCTGCGACACGTGGTGGAGCTGGCGGCGCAGCGGGCCGGTTGGGGACGGCAGCTGCCGAAGGGCAGGGGCCTCGGCATCGCGGCTCATCGCAGCTTCGTGTCCTACGTCGCGACCGTCGTCGAGGTCGAGGTCGACAGCAAAGGGAAGCTGTCGGTCCCGCGCATCGACACGGCCATCGACTGCGGCTACGCCGTCAATCCGGAACGGATCAGCTCGCAGCTCGAGGGCGCGGCCGTGATGGGGCTGACGCTCGCCCGCTACGGCGCCATCACCTACAAGAACGGCCGTGTCGAGCAGAACAACTTCAACGACTACCAGCTCGCGCGGATCGACGAATCGCCGACCGAGACCCGGGTGCACGTGGTCCCGCACGGGATTGCCACGCCGGCGGCCGGTGTCGGCGAGCCCGGCGTCCCGCCGCTCGCGCCGGCGCTGTGCAACGCGATCTTCGCGGCGACCGGCAAGCGGCTTCGCAGCCTGCCGATCGGCAACCAGCTGGCCTGAATGCGCTGGTGACGGCGAACCGAAGCCGGTTCGCCGTCACTGGAATGCGACATACGCGGACTTCCAGCGCCCATCCCGATCCCGGGGTGGGCGTTGGCATTTGTGCTCGAAGCTTGATCTCCGTCCGTTGGGGCGGACACAGTTGCCAGCCACAAACTCCGTCGTCATCGCCCGGCTCGACCGGGCGACCCAGTATGCCTGGGGCAGAACAGTGCGGCCGCCGGCGATCGACCCCGCGGTCAACGAATGCTGGGTCCCCCGCTTTCGCGGGGGATGACGACGGAGAGTATTGAGATGCCAGGTGCGCGATACCGGGCGCCGCCTGCGGCCAAGGCACATCCGCCGACCGCGATGTCTTCGCAGCGCTGCACGGCTTTGTCGGCACTATGCCGCAGAATATTGAAATATCGCATCTTTTTGCCCTGCATCCCGGGTCCTCCGGCGGCCTCTGGCCCGCCGGATCCGCACCCCGACCGCCGCCTGGCGGTGCGGTGACTGGCGCTACCGACGTTTCATCGGGCATGCCACGCCATTGTGCAGCCGGGCCGGCCTGCATGGTGGACGGCCGCCAGCGGGCGCGCTAGGAACGGGCCCACCGTCACCCGCGGGGACTGGGATGATTCTGGCGAGCCTGTTCTTCTATCTCTTCGCCGGCGTCTGCGTGGCCTCGGCCTTCATGGTGATCTCGTCGCGCAACCCGGTCCATTCGGTGCTCTACCTGATCCTCGCATTCGTCAACGCGGCGGGCCTGTTCGTGCTCATGGGCGCCGAGTTCCTCGCCATGATCCTGGTCGTGGTCTATGTCGGCGCCGTCGCGGTGCTGTTCCTGTTCGTCGTCATGATGCTCGACGTCGACTTCGCCGAGCTCCGCCAGGGCTTTCTCACCTACCTTCCGTTCGGCGCGCTGGTCGGCGTGGTGTTCCTGGCCGAGCTGCTGCTCCTGATCGGGGCCTGGGTGATCGGGCCCGGGGTCCCGCGCGCGATCACCACGCCGATCCTGCCGCTCGACCAGGTCTCCAACACGGCGGCGATCGGGGCGGTCCTCTATACCCGCTACGTCTACTACTTCCAGGTCGCCGGCATCGTCCTGCTGATCGCCATGATCGGTGCCATCGTGCTGACGCTGCGCCACAAGGTGAACGTCAAGCGGCAGAGCGTCGCCGACCAGGTGGCGCGAACGCCGAGGACGGCCATCGACATCCGCCAGGTGCGGCCGGGCCAGGGACTCTAGGGCATGACCGTCGGGCTCGGACATTATCTCAGCGTCGCCGCCATCCTGTTCACGTTCGGCATCTTCGGCATCTTCCTCAATCGCAAGAACGTGATCGTGATCCTGATGTCGATCGAGCTGATCCTGCTCGCCGTCAACATCAACCTGGTGGCCTTCTCGACCCATCTCGGCGATCTCGTCGGCCAGGTCTTCGCGCTTCTGGTGCTCACCGTCGCGGCGGCGGAAGCCGCCATCGGGCTCGCCATCCTGGTGGCCTATTTCCGCAACCGCGGCTCGATCGCGGTCGAGGACATCAACCTGATGAAGGGCTGACGGGGATGTACCAGGCGATCGTTCTCCTGCCGCTGCTGGGCTGCCTGATCGCCGGCCTGCTCGGCCGCATCATCGGGCCGCGGCCGTCCGAGCTGGTGACGACCGTCTTCCTGTTCGCCGCGATGCTGCTGTCGTGGATCGCGTTCGTCGACGTCGGATTCGGCCACGGCGATGCCCACATCGTGCTCGCCCGGTTCATCGCATCGGGCGACCTGCGGGTGGACTGGGCGCTGCGGATCGACACCCTGACGGCGGTGATGCTGGTGGTCGTCACCACGGTCTCGGCGCTCGTCCACCTCTACTCGATCGGCTACATGGCGGACGACCCGCACCGCCCGCGCTTCTTCTCCTACCTGTCGCTGTTCACTTTCGCGATGCTGCTGCTGGTCACCGCCGACAATCTGGTGCAGCTGTTCGTCGGATGGGAGGGCGTCGGGCTCGCGAGCTATCTGCTGATCGGCTTCTGGTACCACAAGCCGGAGGCCAATGCGGCGGCGATCAAGGCCTTCATCGTCAACCGGGTCGGCGATTTCGGATTTGCCCTCGGCATCTTCGCGCTGTTCATGATGACCGATGCGGTGGATTTCGACAGCATCTTCGCCGCCGCGCCGGCGCTGGCCGGCAAGACCATCCCGTTCTTCGGCTACGAGGCGCCCGCGCTCACCCTGATCTGCCTGCTGCTGTTCATGGGCGCGATGGGCAAGTCGGCCCAGTTCCTCCTGCATACCTGGCTGCCCGACGCCATGGAGGGGCCGACCCCGGTCTCGGCGCTGATCCACGCCGCCACCATGGTGACGGCCGGCGTGTTCATGGTGGCGCGGCTGTCACCCCTGTTCGATCTGGCGCCGGCGGCGCAGACCTTCGTCACCTTGATCGGCGCGACCACCGCCCTGTTCGCCGCAACCGTCGGCCTGGTGCAGAACGACATCAAGCGCATCGTCGCCTATTCGACCTGCTCGCAACTCGGCTACATGTTCGTCGCCATGGGCGTCGGCGCCTATTCGGTCGGCATGTTCCACCTGTTCACCCATGCTTTCTTCAAGGCGCTGCTGTTCCTCGGCTGCGGCTCGGTGATCACCGCGATGCATCACGAGCAGGATATCCGCCGGATGGGCGGCCTGCGCGACAAGCTGCCGTGGACCTACGCCACGATGCTGATCGGCACGTTCGCGCTCACCGGCGTGCCCGGCACCGCCGGCTACTTCTCCAAGGACGCCATCATCGAGGCCGCCTACGCGGGCCACAATCCGATGGCGGTCTACGGCTTCGCCGCCACGGTCATCGCCGCGGCGCTGACGTCGTTCTACTCGTGGCGCCTCGTCTTCAAGGTCTTCCACGGCGCGGCGGCCGACCATCACGCGCACGACCACGCGCACGAGAGCCCGTGGGTGATGCTGGTGCCGCTGCTCGCGCTCGCCTCCGGCTCGATCGCGGCGGGCTGGCCGTTCGCCGGCCTGTTCGCCGGGCACGGGGTCGAGGAGTTCTTCCGCGAGTCGGTCAAGATGGCGCCGACCATCCTCGAGGACATGCACCACGTGCCGGTCCTGGTCGGGCTGCTGCCGACCCTCATGATGGTGGGCGGCCTGCTGGTCGCCTGGCAGTTCTATCTGCGCCGTCCCGATCTGCCGGTCCGGCTCGCCGAGGAGCAGCCGCTGCTGTACCGTTTCCTGCTCAACAAGTGGTACTTCGACGAGCTGTACGATTTTCTGTTCGTCCGCCCCACGCTGTGGCTCGGTCGGGTGCTGTGGAAGGACGGAGACGGCTGGCTGATCGACGGGTTCGGGCCCGACGGGGTGTCGGCGCGCGTCGTCGACGTGACCCGGAACGTGGTGCGGCTGCAGAGCGGCTATCTCTATCACTATGCCTTCGCGATGCTGATCGGCGTCGCCGGGCTCGTGACCTATTTCATGTTCGCCGGAGGCATCCGCTGATGTCGAGCGTGCCGCTGCTGTCCCTGGTGACGTTCCTGCCGCTGCTCGGGGCGCTGCTCGTTGTGGTCTTTCCGCTCGGCAACGCGCGCTGGATCGCTTTGTGGGCGACGGTCGTCGACTTCGGCTGCTCGCTGGTGCTGGTGCGCTGGTTCGATCCCGCATCGGCGGAATTCCAGTTCGAGGAAAAGCTGCCGTGGCTCAGCGGCGGCATCTCCTACCACATGGGGGTCGACGGCATCTCGCTGCCCTTCGTGATCCTCACCACGGCGCTGATGCCGTTCTGCATCATCGCCAGCTGGGTGGTGATCGAACGGCGCGTCAAGGAATACATGGTCGCGTTCCTGGTGCTGGAAACCCTGATGATCGGCACCTTCTCGGCCCTCGACCTGGTGCTGTTCTACCTGTTCTTCGAGGGCGGCCTGATCCCGATGTTCTTGATCATCGGGATCTGGGGCGGTCCGCGCCGGGTCTACGCGACCTTCAAGTTCTTCCTCTACACCTTCCTCGGCTCCGTGCTCATGCTGCTCGCCATCATGGCGATGTACTGGAATGCCGGCACTGCCGACATTCCGGTGCTGATGCACCACGCCTTCCCGCCCGGCATGCAGACCTGGCTGTGGCTCGCCTTCTTCGCCTCGTTCGCCGTCAAGCTGCCGATGTGGCCGGTGCACACCTGGCTGCCCGACGCCCATGTCGAGGCGCCGACGGCGGGCTCGGTCATTCTCGCCGCGATCCTGCTGAAGATGGGCGGCTACGGCTTCCTGCGGTTTTCGCTGCCGATGTTCCCGGCCGCCTCGCACGAGCTCGCGCCGCTGGTGTTCTCGCTCTCGGTCGTCGCCATCGTCTACACCTCGCTGGTGGCGCTGGTGCAGGAGGACGTCAAGAAGCTGATCGCCTATTCGTCGGTGGCCCACATGGGGTTCGTCACGATGGGGATCTTCGCCGCGACCACGCAAGGGGTGGCGGGGGGCATCTTCCAGATGATCTCGCACGGCATCGTGTCGGGCGCGCTGTTCCTGTGCGTCGGCGTCATCTACGACCGCATGCACACCCGCGAGATCGCCGCCTATGGCGGCCTCGTCGACAACATGCCGCTCTATGCGGCCGCCTTCATGGTGTTCACGCTCGCCAATGTCGGGCTGCCCGGCACCTCCGGCTTCGTCGGCGAGTTCCTGTCGCTGATCGGCACCTTCAAGGTCAACACCTCGGTGGCGATCCTGGCGACGCTCGGCACCATCCTGTCGGCGGCCTACGCGCTGTGGCTCTACCGCAAGGTGATCTTCGGGGTGCTCAAGCCGACGCTCGCCGGCATCCCCGATCTCAGCGGGCGGGAAATCCTGATGTTCGTGCCGCTGGTGCTGATCACCATCGGGCTCGGGTTCTTTCCCAAGCCGGTGCTCGACATGTCGGCGGCCTCCGTGACCGCGCTCGTGGAGAGCTATGGGCACGCCGTCGAGCAGGCGAAGTCGGCCTCGCTGACGAAATAAAAGAATTGCCGCCATGAACGAGCCCGGTCAAATCCCCGCCCTGCTGCCCGTCCTGCCCGAATTGCTGCTCGTGTGCGGCGCCATGGCGCTGCTGATGGTTGGCGCGTTTCGCGGCGAGCGGGCGGCTCCGGGCATCCAGGCGGCTGCCGTCGCCCTCCTGCTGGTGGTCGCCGCCGCGGTGCTCTGGCTGCCGGGCGGCACGTTGACGACC
>JBEKZK010000127.1:0-9435 GCA_049509935.1 Xanthobacteraceae bacterium
ATCAGCCCGAACTGCACCTGGCCATTGAACGACAGAATCGACACACCCATGCCGATGTCGCCCGACTGCGGCACCCAGAACATGATCTGCTCGATTCTGGAACCCGCCAGGTAGAGCGGTTTCTGCGGCCCCGGCACATTGGTCATCACCGCGGTCGCGCGGCTGAGCAGCAGATCGAACAGCTTGTCCTGCACCAGCTTCGGCGCGTGGCCGAGCGCCGCGAGCAGGCCGAGGGTCACAGCCGGCTCGTAGGAGCTCTTCAGCTCCTCCATGCGCCGATGAACCTCGCGCAGGCGCGCCAGCGGATCGTCCAGGCCGACCGGCAGCACGACGGCGAGAATGCCGAACCGGTTTCCCAGCTCCTTCGTCTCCGCGGGCGGGCGAAGATTGATCGGCACCAGCGCACGCACCTCGACGCCCGCGGTGTCATCGCCCTTCTGTTTGAGATAACCGTTCAGCGCGCCGCTGACGGCAGCCAGCAGGATGTCGTTCACCGAGCATCCGAGCGCTCGGCCGATCACCTTGACCTCGGACAGCGCGATCGGATCGCTCCAGGCGACCCGCTTGTGCCCCGACAGCCGGCCTTTGAAACGGGTGCGGCTGTCTTCGGGCATGAACAGCAGCCAGCCGAGCTCGGCGGCGACGCCGGTGGTGTCGAGCACCGCGCCGGTCCCCTCCATCACGGCGTCGAGGATCTTTCCCGGATCCGAGGCCAGCGCCGCCGATCCACGCAGCACGTCGGCGGACGTCCGCCAGCTCCATTGCACCGCCTCGCCGACCGGTGCCAGCCACGACAGCCATGAGCCGCTCTCGGCAGCCGGCGGCGGCCGGCGCCGGGGCCGCGCATCGGCGCGCTCGTCGGTCAGCGACATCAGCACGCCCATCAGGGCCATTCCGTCGCCGACCGCATGGTGGATGCGCCCGATCAGCGCCGCTCCGCCGTCGAAATTCTCCACAATGTGGTACTGCCAGAGCGGGTGCGAGCGGTCGAGCGGCTGCGCCGCCAACCCGGCAACGTATTGCTGCAGCTCGACCTTTCCGGCCGGTTCCGGAAGGCGGACGCGCAGGACGTGGCGCCGGATGTCGAAATCGGCATCGTCGCGCCACCAGCTGCCGGTCAGGCCGAGCTCGGCCGTCTGGCGAAACCGCCCATAGGCGAGCAGGCGTGTCGCCAGCGTCTGCTCGACCCGCGCGACATCGACCGGCCCGGCGAGCTTGATGATGCCGAGGATCACCATGCGGTTGGCCGGCCGGTCCATGCGCAGCCAGGTTGTATCTATCGACGCCATGCGTTCGCGGTTCGACATCTTGAAATCCTCATGCGCCGCAGCACTCAAGACCGATTTGGACGCCGGCGAAATGATCTGAATCAAGGGGCGGGCCGATGTGCCTGTTATCTTCACAAATCGGGAATGTTCAGCCATGAACGACAAGAGCGAGATCGCCGCACGCCTGACCAGCCGGCTCGAGCGTGCCGCCGCCTTCCGCGCCGCCGCCAAGGCCGACGCCACGATTGCGGATGGACGCCAGCGCCTGCGCGCATGGCAGACGGTGCGGCTCGCCCGCAGCCACGCGGATCTGCTGGCGAGCCGCCGCTTCGGGCCGGCGGCGACGTTCTTCCTGGCCGACCTCTACAGCGCCAATGATATCAGCGCCCGCGACGAGCAGGTCCGGACCGTGGTGCCGGTGATGACGGCCGTCCTGCCCGCCTGGGCGCTGGAAATCGCCGCCGATGCCATCGAGCTCGACGCGCTGTCGGAGGATCTCGACGCTGCCATGATGGCGGCGCTCGGACCGCGGATCGGAAGTATCGACGCCGAGGCCTACGGCCGCGCCTACCGAAAGGTGGACCGCCGGGCGGACCGGGAACGCCAGATCCAGCTCATCCGCCACATCGGACAGTCGCTCGAGCGCCTGGCGCGCCAACGCATCGCCGGCATGACGCTCAGCCTGATGCGCAAGCCGGCCCAGGTCGCCGGGCTCAGCGATCTGCAGGAATTCCTGGAGCGCGGCTACGCCGCGGTGAGACGGATGGGCCGCGCCGACGAGTTCCTCGACCTGGCTATCGGCCGCGAGCAGAAGCTTCTCGAAGCGCTGTTCGCCGGCGATGACAGCATGCTCGAGGAAGGCCCGGAACCGCAGGCGGCTTGAACCGCCGGCCGGCTGGAAGCTGCCTGGGGGCTTTTCGCTAGGGGGGTCGTCGCCGAGGCGGCGCCGGCTCTGGTCGCGGCATTGCGCCCGCGCACCGACGAGCCGAGCCCGGTCCGCGGGACGTCGCAACCATCCATGGTATCCAATTCCCGTGCGATCCCCATGCCCTGCGACGGTTGACGGCCGCGTCGGTGGCCGGCACATGGGGGCTCGCGGCGCATGTTCTTGTCGGCGAACCGGTAACCACTTCGCCGGAACATGGGCTATCGAGTTGGCGCATGTTCTTGTCGGCGAACCGGTAACCACTTCGCCGGAACATGCGCTATCGAGTTGGCGCATGTTCTTGTCGGCGAACCGGTAACCACTTCGCCGGAACATGCGCGCTATGGAGTTGGCAAGAACCCGATCCGCGATCAACGCAACCGGAATCCAGGACAATGAGCGCCCCCAAAGGAGACAAGTTCAACGAGCGGCTGGAGAATGCGGCGAGCGCCAAAAAGGCGCTGCTGGACAAGTTCCGCGCGCAGCCGAAGCCCGACGACCCCGCCGTGCTCGAGCGCGACGCGGCGCGCGCCGCGGCCGCCGCCGCGCGCGAGGCGCGCATCGCCGAGCGCAAGGCCGCCCGGGCTGCCGAGGCGGCGCGGCTGGAAGCCGAGGCGGCACGCGCCGCCGCCGAGCAGGCGGCCCGCGAGGCCGAGCAGAAGGCCCAGGAGGAGGCCAGCCGGATCGCCAAGGAGGCCGAGCAGAAGGCCGCCCGCGATGCCCGCTACAAGGCCCGGAAGGCACGCCGCTGACCTGCCCGAGCGCCTGCGGGCGCAGCCAGTGAACAAGCTCGTGCTCGCCGAGGATGCCGAGGCGACATGCCGCGCCTGTGGCGCATGCTGCGCGTTCTCCGCCGAGTGGCCGCGATTCGCCCTGGAGGAAGACGCGGCGCTCGACCGCATCCCGCGTGAATTCGTCGACGACGAGCGCGGGCGGATGCGCTGCGAGGGCGATCGCTGCTCGGCGCTCGTGGGCGAGGTCGGAAGGTCGACATCGTGCTCGGTCTATGCGGTGAGACCCGATGTCTGCCGCGAATGCCTGCCGGGAGACCCGGAGTGCCTGACGGCGCGGCGCCGCTTCGGGATTTTGCCTACTCGACCACCCGCATCACGGCCTCGATCTCCACCGTGATCCGATTGGGCAGCGAGCCCATGCCGACCGCGGAGCGCGCGTGCTTGCCGCGCTCCCCGAGCACGGCGACGAACAGATCGGAGCAGCCGTTGATGACCTTCGGCTGCTCGCCGAAATCAGGCACGGCGTTGACCATGCCGAGCACCTTCAGCACCTCGACCTTGTCGAGGTCGCCGGCTGCCAGCTTGGCGACCGCAAGCAGCCCGAGGCCGACCAGCCTGGCGTGCTCGTAGGCTTCCGCCACGGTGACATCGAGCCCGACCTTGCCGACATGCATCGTCCCGTCGGGCTGGCGTGGTCCCTGCCCCGACAGATAGATCACGTGGCCGTCGCGGCGGAACGGCACATAATTCGCCATCGGCGTCGGCGGCTTGGGCAATACGAGCCCGAGTGCCTTCAGCCTGTCCTCGGCCGTCATGCGGCGACCTCCAAACGGGAAAACTTGCTGGCGTCCTGCTGGTGCCACCACTTGCCGGCGATCACCACGGCGTCCGACACGATGCGCTGATCGCCCACAAAGTGCTCGCCGACGACATCGACATAGTCGAACTCGCCCTTCTTTACCGACAGGATGGTGGCGTCCCCGACGGCGCCGGGCCGGAAGGTGCCGAGTTCGTGGCGCTTGAGCGCGATCGCCGGGTTCGACGTCGACGCCGCGATCACGTCGTTGAGCGGCATCCCGAGACAGAGGAACTTCGACAGCGTGGTCACCTGGTCGAACGCCGGCCCATCGATGCAGAGCGCGTGGACGTCGGACGAGATGGTGTCGGGATAGAACCCGTTGGCGAGCATGCCGCGCGCCGTCCTGAACGCGAACGAGCCCTTGCCGTGGCCGATGTCGAACTGCACGCCGCGCTCGCGCGCCTGCAGCACCGCGAGCTTGACCTTGCCCTGGCTGTCGAGCGGCGAATTGGGAAACGGCCGGAACGCGTGGGTCAGCACGTCGCCGCCGCGCAGGCGCTCCAGCACCTCCTCGTAGCTCGGCGGCGGATGATCGATGTGGCACATCAGCGGCATCCCGAGCTCGTTCGCCACCTGCAGCGCCATGTCGAGCGGAGCGGTGCCGGACCGCCCGCTCGCGTGCATGCCGACCCGCACCTTGATGCCGACGACGAGATCGCGATTGGCATCGGCGACCGCGAGGGCGTCGAGCGGCGCCATCAGGCGCAGCTCCTCGCTCTCGCCCACCATGACGTTCCGGGAAAAGCCGAAGATGCCGGCGAACGAGATGTGCAGATAGGCGAGAATGCGCACCGCGCTCTGCTCGATCACGTGCTTGCGGAAGCCGGCGAAATTGCCGGGGCCGGCGCTGCCGGTGTCGATGGCGGTGGTGACACCGCTCCTGCGGCAGAAATCCTCGGCGTCGATGCCGAGCGACGTGCCGCCCCAATACACGTGGGTGTGCAGGTCGATCAGTCCTGGCGTGACGATGTGGCCCCTGACGTCGCGGACCTCGGTGCCCGGCTCGGGACGCAGATCGGCGTCGATCCGCGCCACCCGGCCACGCTCGAAGGCGACATCGGCGACCCGGTCGATGCTCTGGGACGGATCGATGACGCGCCCGCCCTTCAGGATGAGATCGAATGTCATGCGTCCTCCGCTCGCCCGACCAATAAGTCTTAACCGATATGATGTCGGTTGCCCAGTATCGGCATGCACCATTCACCTCGCCCCGCCGACATGAGAATTCGGGAACTGCTCGGGAGGCCGGCCGGCGACGAGGGAGATTGTGCGGTTCGAACGCGGGGACAACCGCTCAGCAGCGGATTTCGCTTGCGCGGGGCACGCGCTTCGTTACGCTTGCTCAAAAGGCCGTCACGCCCGCCGCTGGATCGGCTGCATCTCATCAGTCGCCAACCCGCGCGGAAGCGATCGGCGCCCCGGTCGAGGCCGGCGCCGCGGTGAATGGTCGACGGGAGGAGAGCGGCATGCACGACATACCGCTGCGCGAGATGCTGACCCCGGATTATTCGTGGGTCACGCCTGGAAGCGCATGCTCGGCGCCTGCCCGATCGACGTTTTCAGCGCGCGCAACAGCGCGCGGGAATCGTGACGCGCGACCGCAGGCAGCGGTCGAATGTCTGCCGAACAACCAAACTGACACCACAGGAGGAATGCCATGAAATTCATGCTGTTCGTTCTCCCGACGGTGCCCGGCACGCTGGAGGAGCGGCGGAAATTGCGGCCGATCGGCCGCAACAATGAGCGCTATCAGATGATGCTCGACGAGCTGCGCCGTCTCGCGGTGTTCGCCGACGACGCGGGGTTCGACGTGATGTCGACCACCGAGCATCATTTTCACAGCGAGGGCTATGAATGTTCCGTGGCACCGCTGCTGCTCTACGCGGACCTCGCCGCGCGCACCAAGCGCATCAAATTCGCGCCGCTCGGGCTGGTGCTGCCTTCCTGGGACCCGATCCGCGCCGCCGAGGAGCTTGCGGTGCTCGACCATCTCACCCGCGGTCGCGTCTGTGCCGGGTTCGCGCGCGGCTATCAGGACCGCTGGGTCAACGTGCTCGGCCAGCAATATCACGTCACTGGCGCACCGATGGACGGCTCGGCGATCGACAACCACAATCGCAGGGTCTACGAGGAGACGCTCAAGGTCATCAAGAAGGCGTGGACCGAGGAGACCTTCGACTACGACGGCGAGTACTACAAGGTGCCCTTTCCCTACAAGGAAGGCATCACCCGCTGGCCAGTCCATGAATGGACGCGCGAGTATGGTGCCCCCGGCGAGGTCGACGACAAGGGTGTGATCCGCAAGATTTGCGTCGTGCCGAAGCCCTATCAGCAGCCGCACCCGCAGATCTTTCAGCCGTTCTCGGTGAGCGAGAACACCATCCGCTATACGGCGCAATCGAGCATCGTGCCCTGGATCCTGGTGTCGAATCCGCCCGACTTCCAGCGCCTGTGTGGCGTCTATCAGCAGGTTGCGCAGGAGAGCGGCCGGAAGCTCGGCCTCGGCCAGAGCGTCGGCGCCTTCCGCGCCGTCCATTTCGGCAAGACCGAGGCCGAGGCGGTCGAGCTGTTGCGCGGCACGAACTACGCCGGCTTCAACCATTATTTCGGGGGATTCGGCTTCTGGGAGGCGTTTCGCACCCAGGAGGATCTGGCGAAATATCCCGCCGATCCTTATACCCCGCTGCCGCAATCCGAATGGACGCTCGAACGCATGCGCAAGGTCAAGTACGCGCTCGCCGGCACGGTCGATCAGGTGAAGCGCGAGATCGAGGCGTTGCACAAGGTCGGCGGCAACGGCGAGCTCGAATGGTTCGGCTGGTTCTTCGATCAGGGCTTCATGTCGTCGGACGAGGAGATGCGGCAGATGGAGCTGTTCGCCAAGCACATCATTCCGGCGTTCCACTGAGCGACCGCAGGCGCGGCACGTCTCGCCGCGCCTGATTGGCTGACCTCGGCGCGAACCTGTCAGGACATCTTGTAGGCGGTCCTGAAGCCGCCCCAATGCTTGCCGAACACGCGGACAGGCACATCGACCTCCCGCATCATGATGATGACCCCGTTGCCCATGTCGCGGGGATAGCTTTGGATCAGATGGGGCCGCACGTTGCGGGCGGCGGAAAGCCCCGCGCGATCGTCGAAGATGCGGCGATTGCGGCAATTGGCGGTGTTCCACGCCACGTCGCCCGGCCGCTGCAATTGTGAATAGATCCGATTGTGCACCGGCAGATAGCCGTTGCGGTCGACCGTCGCACAGAACGTCATGCGCCGGTCGGTCGCCAGCAGCGGCTCCTGGATCGGCGGCAGGATGGCGTCGAGCACATCGAGGTAGCGCGTCCGGTATTGCACCGGCTCGGTCCCCGGAATCGGGACATAGTGGTTGTCGAACAGCGCTTCGCGCGTGATCTTGCCGGCGGATACGGCGTCTTCGAGGGCCGCCGAGACTTTCTTCGCCGTCGCCATGGCCCGCTCGACGAATTCCCGGTTCTCATCGCGAATCGCACCGAGCCGGGTGTCGAGGGTGTGGCGATCGACGTCGGCGAATTCGCAATGCAGCCCGAGGTCCGAGCGGTTCACGACGCGAACGCGGACCGCCCCGATCCCGGCGACGGTGCCGGCCACTGTGGCGCCGACCGCGACGCGGTCGACGTCGCGGCTGCGCACCAGCATGCCGCCTTCGGAGATGTCGACGGTGTGGCCGAGCACCTCGCCCCCCGGCCGCTGCAGCGTGACCGCGAGCTCGCAGGGCAGCCGCTCGTGGCGGCGACGATCGCCGATCTCCGACTGGCGGAGGATGATCACGAAACGGGTCTTGAGCTTCTCGCTGAGATCGGCGGCGTGCTTGCCGGAGCTGTCGACGGCGGCGCTGTGCTGGCTCGCCTGGACCGACGCCGTTTCGATCTCGGCGGCGCCGCCGGCGACGTTTGCGGTGAACTGCGAGGAATCCGCGGCGTTGCGCGAGAGCTCGCCGGTGGCGGCGCTCTGCTCCTCGATCGCGGCCGCGACGGCGCCGAACACCGCACGGATCTTCCCGATCACCTCGGTGATGCGATCGACCGCCGTGATCGACTCCGCGGCATCCTGCTGCAGCTGATCGATCTTGCGGGCGATCTCCTCGGTCGCCTTCTGGGTCTCGACCGAGAGCGCCTTGACCTCGCTGGCGACGACTGCGAATCCGCGACCGGCGTCGCCCGCGCGCACCGCCTCGATCGTCGCATTGAGCGCGAGCAGGTTGGTCTGCTTGGCGATCGTGGCAATCAGATTGACGACCGTGCCGATCTCGGCGGTCGAGGACTTCAGCCCGTCGACGCTGGCGCCGGCGTGATCGGCGGCGCGACCCGCTTCCACGGTCAGGGCCCCGGCGTCGCCCACCTGACGGGAAATTTCGGTCGAGGACTTGGCAAACTCTTCGGTCGCCGCTGCCAGCTGCGCGGAACCCTGCCGCGCGTCCTGCGACAATGCCGAAAGCTGCTCGCTGCGCGCCCGGATGGCGCCGAGAGCATCGGTCGATGACTGGGTGCCCCGCCGCACCGCCTCGCAGGCGCCCTGGACGTCGCGGATCATCGCCGCCAGATCGGCTTCCAGCAGATCGATGTTCTCGCGGATCGCGTCGAACGATCCTGCGGACTGGGCGCGATCCGCCGCGATATCGGCGACGAGTGGCGGCGAGCCCGCCACCGGCTCGTCGGGCGCGACCTCTGGCTTCCGGGGCCGTGACTTCAATCCGAACATCGGCGATCACAGGTTCACGGGGACGACCGGCCGAGCGGCCGATCGAGCCGAACTTCTACCATCGTCATGGTAAATTTCGTATTAACGTCACTCGCCGTCGGGCCGTCGGTCGCGCGCCAATGCGGCACCCGCCGAGAGGTTCTCGAGGCACTGCACCAGCTCGGTCAAACGCGCGGGAATCGGCTCGTTCAGAACGGACCCGTAGTGCCGCGCGAGCTGCTCGGCGATCGACTATGCGATGCACGCATGAGGAAGTGGAGCTTCGAGCGCGCGTTCGGATCAATGCCCCTCGATGGTGACGCGGACCCTGTCAAATCTCTGGGCGCGAAGATCGCTCACGGAAATCCAGTATTGCAGCACACCGCAGTCGGCAAGCGTCCACGGCATGGCCCAATCGGTGTCGAGTTGCAGGAGCAGCATCTCGCAGAGAAGCGGGTCGCCAGCTGCGAGCTTATGGTGCCGTGGTGCGCCCTGCACATCGCGGCCGGCGCCGAGCAACTGGTGGCGCCCGGCCCGGCGGGGCCACTTCCCCGCCACCAGCACGCTGTGCTCCATGCGCAGCTCGCCCATCATTTCCGCGGGCACGAGCGACGACGCGTCTTCACTGGCCGACAGGCAGATGTGGGCGCTGGTGCGGACCGCTTGCCAGATCAGCTGGTTCTGTATCCGGGCGCATCTGCTGTCGGTTATCGGGTCGACGCAAGCAGCGTTCATCCCGTCGAGCCAACTCCAGAAGGCGGGTCGATCGGCCTCGGGGACAGGACTGGTGAGCCCGGCATTGCGCGACCTCTCGATCCACGCGTTGGCCGTGGCCATGGCATCCTCGTAAGCGGCCCGAACCCCCGCAGGATCCGGCGGCCATGGACGGCCGCAGGCATCCTTCCCACGCTCGACTTGCTTGATGCCGGTTTGGAGCAC
>JBEKZK010000128.1:0-14645 GCA_049509935.1 Xanthobacteraceae bacterium
CCCTGTTTCCGCCGGTGATGATCGACGCGGTCGCCGGAGGCCGCCCCATTGCCGAGATGCACGTCGACGGCGGCACCACGATGCAGGTGTTCACCATCCCGATGGGGATGGAAGCCTACGCCCAGCGCCTGCGCGCTTCCGGCCGTCCACGCAACATCTACGTCGTGATGAACACCCGGTTGCGTCCCGAGTTCCAACTGGTCGAGCGATCGACGCTGCCGATCGCGCGCCGGTCGCTGTCGACGCTGACCAAATCGAACGGCGTCGAGTCGCTGCGGATCTATCGCGACTTTGCCCGACGGACCAACACTGCATTGAACGTCGCGTTCATCGACCGCGATTTCACCGAGACCGCGCCGGCGCCGTTCGACCGCGGTTACATGAACGATCTCTTCGAGTACGGCCGCGCCAAGTCCCGCGCCGGCGCCGCCTGGCGGCAACAGCTGGGCTTGAACGAGCCGGCAACGCCGCAGTAGGATTCGGTGGATTGCTTCGCGCTCGACCTCCGGGCGAAGTCGATGAAGATGGGCACTATTGCTTCGCCGTGGCGCTATCATCGGACGGCCAAATCGGCGATCTGGCGCGCTAATGCATGCCACGGCACGCAGGCGCACCTACGATAAATGCTTTCAGTTGGTCGAGATTTACGCCGAGCATGCCCCAACATCAGTTTTGCCGGGCAGGGAACCAGCTATCAATAACATGACGGCGGAATGCCGCCGGAAGCATGCGACGGGAGGTACCCGTGACGACGCGCGAGCATAAAGCTCTCGTCTATGGCTTGGGATGTGCGCTGGCTGATCGACGAATGGGTGGAGGGTAGCGTTTCATTCTCCAATATAGGGCCATGGTGGCGCCCTACAGGCGAGCGCGGTGCAAAGATCGAGGACTTCCTGGCGATCCTTGGATCGGTCGGAGGGCATGCGTGCATCGTCGGGGCGCTGGATATGGTTGCTCGCAGTAGCGGCAAGCCAACCGAGAATCAACTGGTCGTGATGCAAGGAAAGGATGGCAACCGATACTATTTCGGCGATCTTCCGAACGAAGCCCTTCTCGAAAGCCACCTATCCCTGCTCAGCTTGACGCTGGGAGCCGCGCAGGCAAACGGCGGCAGCGTGTCGCTCGAAAAGGTTCATGACGTAATGCGCCATGTCGCAGCGACCGTTGGCACGTCCGAATTCGGGGTCCCGCGGATCGCCGGAGACCACCGTCCAGGTGACGTACCGTTCAACTATATCAAACACCTCAGAGCAAAACTGTTCGAGGCGCTCGATCTGTACGAGGTGCCCCTCAACAAGCGAGCCAGCGCGATCGGTTTTGCGGTGCAAAATGCAATTGATGCGGGGAAGGATACCCTCGACCCGACGATCGCTGCCGACATCGTCACCGAGTGTGCAGTGCCTGCTGCCAAATTCGATCCGTCGCGGTTTCGTTGAGGGAAACGTACCAAGACTAGCCGTTTGATACCGCGCTGCCGGCGACGCGGCATATCCGGTGTTCGCACATCTGTACCGGAGAAATGGCGCGCCACGGCCGATGAAGATCGGCACTATTGCTTCGCCGCGGCGCTATAATGCCATGATCGATTATGCGCTGATCCAGATCTTGTCACCGCTACCCTTGCGCCGCCACCAGCCCATGGTCCGCTGCTGGACGTCGCCGCGCGTTCCGTCCGGAAGCAGGCTGTTGCGCGCACCGTCCGGTCGTGGAGCGCCCCCGACGCAATCCCACTGCAGCGTTGCCGCGCCGTGTCGCGCGTAAAATGGCCCGCCCAACAAGATTCGAACTTTTGACCTTGGGCCTTCGCAGATTTTCCGCAGGCTGCTGGGCCGATTTGACATCCCCGGTATACTGGCGGCCGTTGGCGATTCCCCGGATCATCCATGGCCCGTCGCGTGCCCAGCTTCGTCTGCCAGAATTGCGGCGCGGTCAGCGGCCGCTGGCAGGGCAAGTGCGAATCCTGCGGCGAATGGAACACGATCGTCGAGGAGGCGGTAGCGACCCCGGCACCGGGGCGGCAGGCGCGCCGTGGCCGGCTGTTCACGCTGGAGCCGCTGCACGGCGAAACACAGGAGGCGCCCCGGCTCGCTTGCGGGCTCCCGGAGCTCGACCGCGTGACCGGAGGCGGCTTCGTCAAGGGGTCGGTGCTCCTGGTCGGCGGCGATCCGGGCATCGGCAAGTCGACGCTGCTGATCCAGGCCACCGCCGCGATGGCGCGTGCCGGCCACCGCGCCGTCTACATCTCGGGCGAGGAGGCGGTGGCGCAGGTGCGGCTGCGGGCGGAACGGCTCGGCCTGTCGGACGCGCCGGTCGAGCTCGCCGCCGAGACCTCGGTCGAGGACATCATCGCCACCCTCGGCGAGGGCCGGACGCCGCGCCTGATCGTCATCGATTCGATCCAGACCATGTGGACCGACACGGTCGATTCCGCGCCCGGCACCGTCACGCAGGTGCGCAGCGCCGCCCAGGCCCTGATCCGTTTCGCCAAGCGCTCGGGCGCGGCGGTGTTCCTCGTCGGCCACGTCACCAAGGACGGACAGATCGCCGGCCCGCGGGTGGTCGAGCACATGGTCGACGCGGTGCTGTCGTTCGAGGGCGACGGCCTCCATCAGTTCCGCATCCTGCGTGCCGTGAAGAACCGGTTCGGGCCGACCGACGAGATCGGCGTGTTCGAGATGACCGGCTCGGGGCTGCGCGAGGTCGCCAATCCGTCCGAGCTGTTTCTGTCGCAGCGCGATCTCGGCACCCCCGGCACCGCGGTGTTCGCCGGCATCGAAGGCACGCGGCCGATCCTGGTCGAGCTGCAGGCGCTGGTGGCACCGACCTCGCTCGGCACCCCGCGGCGCGCCGTCATCGGCTGGGATCCGGGGCGGCTGTCAATGGTGCTCGCCGTGCTGGAAGCCCATTGCGGCGTCAAGCTCGGCGGCCACGATGTCTATCTCAACGTCGCGGGCGGCCTGCGCATCGCCGAGCCGGCGGCCGACCTCGCGGCCGCGGCCGCCCTCGTCTCCTCGCTCGCCGGCGCGCCGTTGCCGGCTGATGCGGTCTATTTCGGCGAAATTTCGCTGTCGGGCGCGGTCCGGCCGGTGGCGCAGACCGCCGCGCGGCTCAAGGAGGCCCAGAAGCTCGGCTTCACCCGCGCGATCCTGCCGGAGACCGCGCGCGGCGATGTCGCCGCAGATGCCGGTCTTGCGCTGACGACGACCGCCGGGCTGGCGACCCTGGTCGCCGACATTGCGGCGGCCGGGACTGCGGCCCGCGGGACACACTCGCGCCGGCGCGAGCTCGCCGCCAGACAAGACGGGTGACGTGGTGACCGCGCCCCGCTATACACGGGACCTGCGCGGCGTTCCGACTCCGACCATTCGCACCCGGCCGTCGGCGCGGAAATCGTGATGGTCCAACATCTTGTGTTGTGCTTCCGCCCATGATCGATGGGGAATCGAGCGGTGGACCCACAATGCCGGCTCGCCGGACCGAATTCGATCGCGGCGCCGCGGTGGGCTGCGGCAGCTAATTACCGGTAACATGATCTGCCACGCCCGGCGCGGGAAGGCCACGGAGCCGAAGAGCAAGCGATGCCGATTACGCTTCTCGACATCATCCTTCTGATCGTGATGATGATCTCGGCGCTTCTCGCCATGGTGCGGGGATTCATGCGCGAGATCCTGTCGATCGAGTCGTGGGCGGCGGCGGCGATCGCCACCATCTACGCATTTCCCCGGCTCGAGCCGATCGCCAAACAGTACATCAGCAACGAGACCGTCGCCAAGGCGGCGGCCATTGCGGGCGTGTTTCTCGGAACCCTGCTTCTGGTATCGGTTCTCACCATCAAGATTTCCGACATGATCCTCGACAGCCGGGTCGGAGCGCTCGATCGCACGCTCGGCTTCCTGTTCGGCCTCGGGCGGGGGCTCGTGATCGTGGTGGTGGCGTTCCTGTTCTTTGCCTGGCTGGTGCCGGATCGCAGCCAGCCCGAGTGGGTCAGGACCGCCAAGTCGAAGGTCGTGCTGCAGGGCACCGGCGATTGGCTCAAGGCGATGTTGCCGGATGATCCGGAAGCCACCATCTTGAAGAAGCTGAAGCGACCGCGACTCGACGAGCAGGACCCGCAGGACGCGGCCCCGGGGGAGCGCTCCGGTGCCGACGGGCCATCGACAGCAGAGGCCGGCTACACGCAGGGCGACCGGCGTGCGATCCAGAACCTGCTGGGTCCCAAGCCGGCGAAACCGCCACGTTGACGGCCACTCCACAGGAGACCGGATGAGCGATCTGAGCGAGCACCCCGCCGGCCTCCTCGATCTCGACGGAGACCGGTTGCGCGAGGAATGTGGCGTCTTCGGCATCTTCGGCCACCCGGAAGCCGCCACGATCACGGCGCTCGGGCTGCACGCGCTGCAGCATCGCGGGCAGGAAGCCGCCGGCATCGTCACCTTCGACGGCCAGCGCTTCCACTCGGAACGCCGGCTCGGCCTGGTCGGCGACACCTTCTCCCGACGCGACGTCATCGAGCGCCTTCCCGGCCAGCTCGCGATGGGGCACGTGCGCTATTCGACCACCGGAGAGACGATCCTGCGCAATGTCCAGCCGCTGTTCAGCGAGCTCGACGCCGGCGGGTTCGCTGTGGGGCACAACGGCAATCTGACCAATGGGTTGACGCTGCGTCGTCATCTGGTGCGCGAAGGCGCCATCATGCAGTCGACGACCGACACCGAGGTGATCCTGCACCTGGTGGCGCGGTCGCGCCGCAACCGCTTCATCGACCGCTTCACCGACGCGCTGCGGGCCCTCGAGGGCGCCTATTCGCTGGTGGCGCTCACCAACAAGAAGCTGATCGGTGCCCGCGACCCGCTCGGCATCCGGCCGCTGGTGCTCGGCGAGCTCGACGGCTATCCGATCCTGGCGTCGGAGACCTGCGCGCTCGACATCATCGGGGCGCGCTACGTGCGCGACGTCAGGAACGGCGAGATCGTGGTCGCCGGCGAGCCCGACATCGCCAAGATCGAAAGCTTCATGCCGTTCCCGCCGATGGCGCCGCGGCCGTGCATCTTCGAGTACATCTACTTCTCCCGGCCCGACTCGATCGTCGGCGGCCGGCCGGTCTATCTGGTGCGCAAGACGATGGGGGCCGAGCTTGCCGCCGAGTCGCCGGTTGCGGCCGACGTCGTCATCCCGGTGCCCGACTCGGGCGTGCCGGCGGCGCTCGGCTACGCTCAGGCCTCCGGCATCCCGTTGGACTTCGGCATCATCCGCAATCACTATGTCGGCCGCACCTTCATCCAGCCGACCCAGACGGTGCGCGAGCTCGGGGTGCGGCTGAAGCATTCGGCCAACCGCGTCGTCGTCCACGGCAAGCGCATCGTGCTGATCGACGATTCCCTGGTGCGCGGCACGACGTCGGTGAAGATCGTGCAGATGATGCGCGATGCCGGCGCCAGCGAGGTGCACTTCCGCATCGCATCGCCGCCGATCACCCATCCCGACTATTACGGCATCGACACGCCCGAGCGCGACAAGCTGCTCGCCGCCAATCACGACGTCGCCGGCATGTGCCGCTTCATCGGGGCCGACTCGCTGGCGTTCCTGTCGGTCGACGGCATCTATCGCGCCATGGGCCTGGCGGCGCGCGACCCGGTGCACCCGCAGTTCACCGACCATTGCTTCACCGGCGAGTATCCGACGGCGCTGACCGACCGCGCCGCCCGTGACACCGCGCCGCGCCAGCTCTCGCTGCTCGCCGAGGCGAGTTGACGGCTCCCCTCGCCGGCCGGATCGCGCTGGTCACCGGCGCCTCGCGCGGCATCGGCGCGGCGACCGCGCTGGCGCTGGCGCGGGCCGGCGCGCACGTGGTGGCGCTGGCGCGAACCGTCGGCGGCCTCGAGGAGCTCGACGACGCGATCCGGGCGGCGGGCGGCTCGGCGACGCTGGTTCCGGCAGACCTGAAGGATGCGCCGGCGCTCGACCGGCTCGCCGCCGCGCTCGTGCAACGCTACGGCCGTCTCGACGTGCTGGTCGGCAATGCCGGCATTCTCGGTCCGCTGTCGCCGCTCGCCCACGTCGAGCCGGCCGCGTGGGACGACGTCATCACCGTCAACGTCAGCGCCAACTGGCGGCTCATTCGTTCCATGGATGCGCTGCTCAAGGCCTCGGATGCCGGGCGCGCCGTATTTCTGAGCTCCGGCGCCGCCGCCAGCGCCCGCGCCTACTGGGGGCCCTATGCGGCGTCCAAGGCGGCGCTCGAGGCGCTGGTGCGCAGCTATGCGGCCGAGCAGGCGACGACCCGGGTGCGGGTCAACCTGTTCGATCCCGGGCCGGTGCGTACCCGCATGCGGGCCCAGGCGATGCCGGGCGAAGATCCCGACACCCTGGACCGGCCCGATCAGGTCGCAGAAAAAATCGTCGAGCTGTGCTGGCCCGACTTCGACCACAACGGCAGGATCTACAGCTATCCGCGGCGGGCCTTGATGGAATTTCGCCCACCGGCCCCGCTCGACGCGCCATAGTCCACACGAGATGATGCGGCAACAGCGTGCCGGATGTCGCCGGGCTACAGGCCCGCTACACGCCGGAATACCCGCCGACCCGCTGGGCAGCTCCCGGGGTGAGCCACCAGGAGAGAATGGCGGCGGCCGCCAGCATCAGGGCCGCGAGCAGAAACGGCGCACCGGGAAGTTGCCACTCTCGGCCGGCGCCGATGACATACGCGAAGGTCATCGTGAAGATGCCGGGCCCGATCAGGTTGGCTATCCCGGTGACGCTGGCATTGGCGCCCTGCAGCCGGCCCTGCTCGGAGGCGCTGACGCGTGCCGTCATCAGGCCCTGCACGGCGGCGCCCGCGAGCCCCCACAGCGCCATCACCGGGATGCCGGCCCAGAACACGATGCCGGTCTCGGCGAACCCGTAGATCGCGAACCCGACGGCGCCCGCCACCAGGCCGACGAGCAGCGCGCGGCGCTCGCCGATCCGGTTGACGATCGGACCGATCATGCCGAGCTGGACCACCACCGCGCAGCCGCCGACGGCGGCGAGCGTCAGCCCCATGATCCGATTGTCCCAGCCATAACGCCAGGTTGCGTACAGCACGGTCGTGCTCGGCAGCACCACGTGGGCGAGGTTGCCGAGGAAGCTGACGGCGGCGAGCCCGAGGAGCTCCGGGTGCGAGCGCAGCAGGATCAGCGAGCCCACCGGGTTGGCGCTGCGCCAGTCGAAGACCGCGCGCCGCTCCGGGGGCAGGGATTCGGGCAGCACGAGCAGCCCGTATGTCGCGTTGAGCAGGCTGAGCGCCGCCGCGACCCAGAACGGCGCCCGCGGATCGATGGCGCCGAGCAGCCCGCCGAGCGCCGGACCGAGAATGAAGCCGACCCCGAACGCCGCGCCCATCAGGCCGAAGCGTGCGGCGCGCTGGTCGACCGGCGTCACGTCCGCGATATAGGCGAAGCCGGTGGAGACGCTCGCCGCCGAGATGCCGGAGACGACACGGCCGGCGAACAGCCAGATCAGGTTCGGCGCCAGCGCCATGACGACGTAGTCGAGGCCGAGCCCGAGGTTCGACAGCAGCACCACCGGACGGCGGCCATAGCGATCCGACAGCGCGCCGAGCACCGGCGAGAACACGAGCTGCATCAGTGCCCAGGCGGTCCCGAACAGACCGAAGATTTCGGATGCCCGCGCAGTATTGCCGCCGACAAAGCCTTCGACCAGCTTCGGCAGCACCGGAATGACCATGCCCAGCGCCAGCATGTCGAGCGCAATGGTGACGAGGATGAAGGCGACCGCGGCGCGCCGCGGCTGTCTCGCCGGCTCCGGCCCGGTCATGATGCGCGTGTCGGCCGTCCTCTCCACGGCCGCACGCCGCGGCGGCCGACCGCGACACCGCCCGCCTCACTTGCGCCGCGCATATGGATTGGCCTTTTCCCGCAGGGTCAGACGGATCGGCGTGCCTCCGAGCTCGAAGGCGTCGCGCAGGCCGTTGACCAGATAGCGCCGATAGGCTTCGGGCACCGCATCGGCGCGGCTGGAGAACATCACGAAGCTAGGCGGGCGAGCCTTCGGCTGGGTGATGTAGTTGAGCTTGATCCGGCGGCCGGCGACCGCCGGCGGCGGATGCTGGGAAAGCGCCTGCGCCAGCCAGCGGTTGAGCGCATGGGTCGGCACGCGCCGATTCCACACCGCGTGGATATCGACGATCGCCTGCATCAGCCGGTCGATCCCCTCGCCGGTCAGCCCCGAGACGGCGACCACCGGAACGCCCTTGAGCTGGGGCAGCCGATAGTCGGCATCCTGCGAAAACTTCTTCAGCTCGCCGCCGCGCCGCTCCACCAGGTCCCACTTGTTAACAGCTATCGCCAGCGCCCTGCCCTCGCGCTCGACCAGATCGGCGATACGCAGATCCTGCTCCTCGAACGGATGGGCGGCGTCGATCAGCAGCACCACCACCTCGGCGAATCGGATGGCGCGAAGTGCGTCGGCGACCGAGAGCTTTTCCAGCTTCTCCTCGACCTTGGCGCGCCGCCGCATCCCGGCGGTGTCGAACATGCGGAATTCGCGGCCGCGCCAGGTCAGCGCCACCGCGATGGCGTCGCGGGTGATGCCCGCCTCCGGCCCGGTCAACAGACGCTCTTCGCCGATCAGCCGGTTGATCAGCGTCGACTTGCCGGCATTGGGCCTGCCGACGACGGCGACGCGGATTGCCCGCCGGTCGCCGCCTTCCTCGGCCGCCAGGTGCCCGGCCGCGGCTTCGCCAGCCGCCTGGTCCGGATCGATTTGATCCGGGGTCGCCAGCGCGGTCTGCCGTGGCAGGGCGGCACGCAGGGCGTCGTAGAGGTCGGCGAGCCCTTCGCCGTGCTCGGCGGAGACCGGGATCGGGTCGCCGAGACCGAGCGCGTAGGCTTCCAGAGCGCCGGCCTGACCCGCCGCGCTCTCGCTTTTGTTGGCGACCAGGATCGTTGGCTTGCCGGATCGCCGCACCAGTTCGGCGAAAGCGTGATCGCCCGGGGTCAGCCCGGCGCGCGCGTCGATCACGAACAGCGTGGCATCGGCAGCGGCGATCGCGGACTGCGTCTGCGCCACCATGCGTCCCGACAGACTGTCGGGGGCGGCCTCCTCGAGGCCCGCCGTGTCGATCGCGGTGAACACCAGGTCGCCGAGCCGTGCTTCGCCTTCGCGGCGATCCCGGGTGACACCCGGCAAGTCATCGACGAGGGCGAGCCTGCGACCGACCAGTCGGTTGAACAGGGTCGATTTGCCGACATTGGGCCGGCCGACGATGGCGATGGTGAAGCTCACATCTAGTGCACCGATTCCGAAGTTCGCATCACTTGGCGACATCCTCCGGTGCGAACTTCGGAATCCAAAGGTGCACTAGCAAGTCTATGATTCTAGTGCGGCTTTTAGGATTTGAAGTTCCTATGGTCGGCACCGGTGCCGGTGCCGGCCACGCCGCCTGGCCCGACGGAGACGCCGGCCACGGCGCCTGCTGGGATTGCGGCGCCGGCCACGGAGCCTGCTGGCTCGGGCCCGGAGGCGCCGGCCATGCGGCCTGGCCGGACGGAGCCTGCTGGGTCGGCGGCGGCGCCGGCCAGGCGGCCCCCTGGACGGGCCGCGCCGGCGTCGCGCTGTCCGGCGGATTAGCCGCCTGGGCGGCAGGCTTGGCCTGGGCTCGTTTCTTCGGCTTCGGTTTGTCGGACTCCAGTGCCGCCTGCTTGGGCGGGGCCGGCGGTTTGACCTCGGGGGCTTCGGGCGGCGGCTGCTGGCCCTTGATCAGGTCGGGCGGAAGCCCCTGCGCCACGCCCGGAATGCCCTCGGGAAACACCGGCTTGCGGTCGCCCGGCAGCGGCTTCTTGGCACTGCCCGGAATCATGTCGGCGAACTTGTCGCTGAACTCCCCGACCCTGTCGGCCATGTCCGCGGTTTCGCAGCCCGCCAGCGCAATCGCACACATGAGCGCGGCAACGGTCAGGACGGCACGATCTCGGCGGCTCATGGCGAGGCCTCCATGCATCAGCTCTTGCCCTCGGGTGCGGTGAGCGCCATCAGCACCTCGACGCGGGAGCGCGTGCCCGGTGGCGTCTCGGGATCGGTCATGATCATGTCTACCCAGCGACGCGCAGCCGGCAGATCGGACGCCCGCCAGGCGCCGAACGCGAGAATCTCCCGCGCGGTATTGTGGAAGACGCGGTCGCCGGCGGTCATCGGCTCGAGCCGCGCGGCGAGCTCGCCGTAGGGAGCGGTGTCGATCAGGATCAATCCGGCGCGCACCGCGCCGAGGTCCTGCATCACCCGTCCGATGCTCGAATCGGCCGCCAAGGCCTCATAGGCCTTCACGGCAGCCTGGGGATCGGTCTGGCCGAGCTCGCCGGCCTCGTGAAAGCGCGCGAGGGTGCGATAGCCGGCTGTGCCGTCCGCAGCGATCTTGGCGAAGCCGACCTCCGCCTCGGCATGCTTTCCGGCCTCGGACAGCCCGATCGCCGCCTCAAAGGCCGCGCCGGCCTCGGCCGATCTCTTGCCTTCCCACCACTGGTACCCACGCCAGCCCGCCACCCCGAGCACGATGACCAGGGCACCGACGACCATGAGATTTCCGTAGCGCTCCCACAGCTCCTTGAGCCGCTCGCGCCGGATCTCCTCATTGACCTCTTGAAAGATGTCCGCCAAAGGTGCCCCCGGCATGAAAGATTCGCGCCCCCCGCAGGACAGGCCCACGGTGGTGCGCGGTTTGCGGTAGAATATCGATGTGGCAGCCGCAAGGCAAAGCGTTACGGCGTCGCGCCGAGGCCCACCGGCTGCATCACCGCCCGAACACCGGGATGCCCATGACCACGGGGTGAAACACGAAGCCGAGCGCAAGATACACGAGGGTCCCGACCACGACGGCGATCGCGTCGTTCTTCCACCCGCCGATCGGAACGTTTGGAGCCCCCGGATCGGTCCGGCGCTTGAGCGAGATGCGGTCGTACACCGCCCAGCCGAGAATCGACCCGAACAGCACGATGGCGCCGAGATCCCCGTTCGACAGCAGATGTGCGAAGGCCCACAGCTTCACACCCACCAGCATCGGGTGCTTCAACGTCGTCTTGATGCGGCCCGGAATATAGGCGGCGACGACGCAGATGCTCGCCGGCCACATCAGTGCGATCGTGACGTGGCGCATGAAAGCGGGCGGGTGCCAGAGCGGGATCCAGCCGGTCGCCCGATACCAGGCGAATCCGTAGGCGATGAGGGCGATGCCGACGACCGAGACGAGCGAGAACAGCCCCTTGTAGGCCCCCAGTCCGAGCCGCTTGACGATGTGCTCCCGGGTGTCGCGCATCGACACCAGGACATGCGGGCCGATGAACACCGCGAGCCCGAGAACCAGGACAGCAAGACCCATGCGACACTCCCCCGCTCACTGCATCTCGCCGGTCAGCCGGTCGGATCACCGGGCCTGCATGTCTTGCTCGCCGGGAGCAGCGTGGCCCGGCGGCAACACCCTCCGGAAACCGCAGCAGCCCGCGCCCTGCACGCTGGACTTGCGCCTGCGTTAAATGTCTAGTCAGCAAGATTATTCATACTGGTTTGCACCACCGCGCAAGCTGAGGTCAACATGCGGCGCTTGTTCTCCACCTGCCTTGCGACATGTCTGGGGGCGGGCTTCGCGTACGGCCTGGGGCCGGCCGCGCTCGCGGCGGATATGTCTGCGCCCATGCTCAAGGCACCCCCGGCCGTCGCGCCCGCAACGTGGACCGGCGCCTACGCAGGCGCGTCGCTCGGCGGGCGGTGGTCCGACGCCGATTGGACAACGACCGGAATTGCCGGGCCTCTCTTCCAGAGCGCCAGTCCCGATCCGTCGACGGCCTTCCCGTCGTTCAATCGCGCGACCCCGCGTGCCGGCATCTTCTATGGCTACAATTGGCAGGTGGGGTCCTCCTGGGTGGTCGGGTTGGAAAGCGACCTTGCCTGGGGCAACAGCACGCAGACGATCACAGGCATTCCCGGGACCTATGGAACCAGCTTCGGCGGCATCGCCGCGTCTGCGGCCGATTCGACGCAGGTGAAGGAAGGGTGGGACGCCAGCAGCCGCGTGCGCGCCGGCTATCTGGTGATGCCGAACGTGCTCGCCTATGCCACCGCCGGCGTGGCGACACAGAACATATCGGCCACCGCGACCTGCTCGGGGGCCGGGCCCTGGTGCGCGACAAACCGCTTCCAGTCCGACAGTTGGACCAGGGTGGGCTGGACCGTCGGCGGCGGTGTCGAAGCCAAGCTGTGGGGAAACTGGCTCGGCCGGGTCGAATATCGCTACGCGGACTACGGGACGATCTCCAACACGGTATTCGCCAATACGGCCGACTCGGTGTCCTATGACCTGAGGCTGCGGACCCAGACGGCCCTGGTCGGCCTCGCCTACCGGTTCGACCGCTCGATGTTCGAGAGCCTTGCGGGATCGGTCGACATCCCGACGGCGGCGCCGGCCGCGATCTACAAGGCCCACCCGATGCCCGTCGCATCATGGACCGGCGCCTATGCGGGCGTGTCGGCGGGCGGTCGCTGGTCGGACACCGGGTGGACCACGACCGGCGTCAACGACGGTGAGGGAGCGTTCACCGGCGGCCTCAACGGAACGACGCAACCCGATCCCTCGAGCGCGGCCGCCTCGTTCGACAGCTCCACCTTCAGGCTCGGCGGCCTGGCTGGCTACCTGTGGCAGGTGTCGCCGCACTGGGTGGTCGGTACGGAAGCCGATATCGCGTGGGGTAACAACAGCAGAACGGTCGGCGGGATCCTCGGCACCTTCGGCCCGGCGATCGGCAACCCGATGGGCCCGGCCGACAGCACGACCGTCAAGGAAGGCTGGGACTCGAGCTATCTGACCCGCGTCGGTTATCTGGTGACTCCGGACGTGCTGCTCTACGGGACCGGCGGCACGTCCCTGCTGCGGGTCACCGCGTCGGCGGCCTGCACGGCGGGGACCGGATGGTGCGTGTTCAACCATGCGGAATCCGACAGTTGGATCAAGCTCGGCTGGACGATCGGCGCCGGCCTCGAAGCCGCGCTCGGCAACAACTGGCGAGCCCGCGCCGAGTATCGCTATGCCGACTACGGCACCATCACGCAGACGTTCTTCGCCAATTCGGTGGACTCGGTGACGGCCGACATCAAGGTGAAGACCCAGACCGCGCTGGTCGGCCTGTCCTACGCGCTCGGCGGCCCCTGATCCGGCCTTCCCCCACGGATCATGCGCTGCAGCCGCGCCGCGGGACCCGGGCGCGCACCGTCGGCATCGCCACGGCGATCTGGGGCGGCTCGATCTAGACAGGTCTCGGCCGACCGTCACAGCAAGTCGAGCGTCAGGTGATCGGGCTCGCCGCCGAAGTATTTTCGCAGGGCAGCCTCGAACACCGCGTTGTCCGGCGTGACATGCGCAAACAGCGTCATGCAGGAGCGAAACTTGAGCTCGTCGGTCGGTCCGAAGATCTGACGCGCCGAGCGTCCCTGGACCAGCGTTGCCAGCCCGCTGCACTCCCGCAATCGCGGCCCGAGAGTCGGGTGCCGCAGATACGCCTCGGCCTCCTGTCGCGACGAGATCGCGAAGCGACGCGCCGTATCACTGTGCCCGAGCCCGCGGATCTGCGGGAAGATGAACCACATCCAGTGGCTCCTCTTGGCGCCGTTTTGCAGCTCCGCACGTGCCTGCTCGAACACCGGTTCCTGTGCGTCGACAAAGCGCTGCAGATGGTACGGATCGTCCGGACTCGGCATGCGAACGTTGACACCTTACAGCGACACGCCGCCGTCAATGGAGAGCTCCGCGCCGGTGACATAGGCGCTGTCGTCGGACAGCAGGAACAGCACCAGCAGCGCCACCTCCTCGGCGGTACCCATTCGACCCATCGGGACCTGCTGCGTGCGCCGCAGATTCTCCTCGGCGCTGCGGACCTTGAGCATCTCGGTATCGATCGGCCCCGGGTGCACCGAGTTCACCCGGATGCGGCGGGGCGCGAGATCGATCGCGGCCGACTTGGTCATGCCGCGCAACGCCCACTTCGTCGCGCTGTACGCGAAGGCGCCGGGCGAGCCGCGCAGTCCCGCGACCGACGAGATGTTGACGATCGAGCCGCCGCCCGAGCGCTCCATTGCGCCGACCACCGCCTTCATTCCCAGGAAACAGCCGAACTGGTTGATACGGGTATGCCGCTCGAACAGCGCCGCATCGGTCTCGAGGAGAGTGCGCGGGATGTAGATGCCGGCGTTGTTGACCATCCCATGAAGGCCGCCCAGGGCTTCAGCCGCCGCCACCGCGCGCGCCCACTCGGCCTCTTCGGTGACGTCATGGCGCAGGAACACGGCGCTGTCGCCGAGCTCGGTCGCGAGCTGCCGGCCCTCGTCCTCGCGCAGGTCGCCGATCACGACCTTGGCGCCCTCGGCAACGAGCATGCGCGCCTCCGCCGCCCCCTGCCCCCGCGCACCGCCGCTGATCAGGATCACCTTGCCTCGAAATCGGCTCATGCTCTTGCTCATCGGAACGGATTTCGCGACCGAGATGGGTATCTTCCCTGAAGATCACTCTTCCCTGAAGGTGACCTGCTCAGGAAGACTGAAGATATCTGCAGCAGAATGGCATGACAAGCGACCGTGAGATGACCATACAATTCGCCGCCTGCCAT
>JBEKZK010000129.1:0-9405 GCA_049509935.1 Xanthobacteraceae bacterium
AACGCCGCCTGGAATCGACTTTGGGCCTCGGCGGTTTGCGCACCGGCGCCGAAGAGATCGGAATCGCGGCGGAAATCCGCCGCTGGGGCGAGGGCGATCGCATTGACCCGGTCCTTGACCGCAACGACTCCGGCGGCAGGAAACCTGGCGATCCGATGAGCGAGCGACCGGACGAAATCATTGAGCGCACTGGCGGGCAACGCTCGATTGATCCAGCCGTATCGTTCGGCCAGCTCCGCGTCGTAGTCCTCGGCGCCCAACATGACCTCGAGCGCGCGGGCGCGGCCCATCAGGCGCGTGAGGTGCTGGATGCCGCCGGCGCCGGGGCTGACGCCCGTCGCCGCCTCTGGCTGGCTGAAAATGGCCGACTCTCGCGCGGCAAAACGCATGTCGCACGCCAGCACGAACTCGCTGCCGCCGGCGCGAACGCGACCCTCGACTTGCGCGATGGTGACGAGGCGGCTTGCGCTGAGATGGCGAAACAGCAGGCCAATCGACGCCTCTCCGGTCAGCTTTGCCGCCTCCGCCCGGTACTCATTGATCCGGGTCACGTCGACATGGGCAATGAAATAGTCGGGATCGGCGCTCCTGAACACGAGCACCTTGATAGTGTCGTCGGCCTCGGCGCGCCGAATGAGGGAAACAAGATCGCGGACCAATGCGGGCCCCAGCAGGTTCATTGGCGCCGCCGCAATGGCCGCAAACAGAACGCCGCCCTCCCTGAGCACTTTGAGCGTCTCGAAAACCATGACGCCGTCGTCCATCGGCGCGGCAGCGGCCAGCGAATGTGGGGTGCTCTCTTCGTTGTGTGGGGCATTGACCATGGTCTATCTCCGCCGATCATGTGCGGGCCGAAAGGAAGAGCCGAAGCTTCGCCCTGCTCGCGGCATTCACCAATTGGATCATGGCCGAGTGATTTCAGGGCCTGTTGTAGCGGTTTCGCGTTTCCTTTCTTGAGCTCCTGACGATCTGATCGCGAAAGGACTCCCGAAAGGCTTTGCGCTTATCATCCTTTTTGTCCGCCTGGCGCCACATTCTAATTCCATCATGGAAATGCTTGCTGACGCTGTCGGCGACCCGGTCAATATTCTCTACCGTTGTCACGCACCCGGAGAGGCTCGCAGAACCAATCTCCGCCAGGACGCCTTGCTTGCGGGACCTCATCCGGGCCCGACCTTGGCAAACCGGCTCTCCGCTACCCGCAGTTCCAATGCGGCCCGATCGGGGTCTGGGTCCAGCACGGCCCGAAGCCGCCGCCGTTCCAGCGGTTCTGATAGAATCGCGGGCCGCCGTAAAAGTTGTAGCCCGGATAGCCGGGGAAATAGACGCCGGTCCGGGGTCCGGATCGGGCCCGTGCAATCTGCTCCGGCGTCCGGTATCCGGGCAGGGAGCCGTAACTGTGCCTGGCTGTCTTCGCGTGCTGCTTGGCGGGTGTGGCTGCCGGATCGGCAGCCACGGCCGGCAGGCACAGCATGGTGGCGATGAGGACGCTCGAAACGACACGCAGCATCGAGATGGCCCTTTCCGGCTGCGCGACGCGCCCAGCCCCAGCGGGCCCTCGCGGCGTCCGCGGTGCAGGCATCGAAGGTAGGAGAACGGCCGCGGCGGCGCAATGCCGCGGTTGCAACCGGGCGGCCACCCGGCGCCACATCCCGGTTCCCGCAGCGCACCCTGGACGTGCACATGAGGCGCGGTGTAGACGACCGCCGATTCCACTGTCGTCGAACCCGCCGCACGGCTGGCGTCGGTTTGCCTGCGCCACGACACCGTGTAATTGAAACAGAGGGTCAGGTGCCGGCATCCGGCCCGCTCCCGATCCCTGTGGTGTGCCGCCCGGAGACGCCGAATGACCATCCGCCTGCACCGCGGCGACCTGCCCGACCTCGCGCGCTATCGCGGCGCGGTCGCCATCGATACCGAAACGATGGGTCTCGATCCGCACCGCGACCGGCTCTGCGTGGTGCAGCTGTCGCCCGGCGACGGCAGCGCCGATGTGGTGCAGATTCCCCCCGGCGCCGTCGCGGCGCCGAACCTGGCGCGACTCCTGGCCGACGCCTCGGTGCTCAAGATCTTTCATTTCGCCCGCTTCGATCTCGGCATGCTGTTCAAGGCCTTCGGTGTCATGCCGGCACCGGTCTACTGCACCAAGATCGCGTCGCGTCTGACCCGCACCTACACGGACAAGCACGGGCTGAAGGATCTGGTTCGCGACATGCTCGGCATCGACGTATCGAAGCAGCAGCAGCTCTCCGACTGGGGCGCGGCCGAGCTCACCGACGCCCAGGTCGCCTATGCGGCGTCCGACGTGCTGCACCTGCATGCGCTCAAGGAGAAGCTCGATGCGCTGCTGGCGCGTGAGGGGCGGGAGGCGTTTGCCGCCGCCTGCTTCGGGTTCCTGCCCGAGCGCGCCCGGCTCGATCTCGCCGGCTGGGCCGGGGAGGACATCTTCGCGCATTCGTAACGGCGCTCACGATCCGGCGAGGCTCGCGCAGCTCGACGAGGACGCCGCGCCGCGGCCACATTTTCCGGCGATTTTCCCGATGACGAAGCGTAAGCATTCGGGGCGGGAAGGGTTACACGCTGGACGCTGCACAGGACTGCCGGGCGCCGCGGCGAAGGCGCGCGGGCAAATCATTGCGGTCGCGGTCGATCGTAACGGTGTGTTAATCAAGAGGGATCAGACCGCAATCAGCGGTCAGGGCGTCTTCGGTCTCGGAGCCAACAGGGGTCTAAGTCCCAACGTTGCAAGCCACTAGCCGGCGAAGCGTATGCCGGCGGGCTGGATCGGATCGTGCCATGACGGCTCGGACACTCATTTTTCTGCCCCACCTCGCCGCCCTGATGCTGGCGACGGCGATCGCATCGGCGGCGGCGGCCCAGCCGGTGGCGCGCAACGGACCGGCCGCACCGGCCGCCCAACCGGCGCCGGCCCAGGCGCCCCCCAATGCCCTGCAGGGCTTTTCGCAAAATCGCAACGAGCCGGTGAAGATCGAGTCGACGCGCCTCGAGGTCCGCGACAAGGACAAGAAGGCGACGTTCCTCGGCGACGTCCATCTGACGCAGGGCGACACCACGCTGACGTGCCGGACGCTGGTGGTCTATTACGAGCAGAATGCCGCGCCGACGGCCGCCAATCCGGCGGCGGCGAAGACCGCGACCACGCAGCCGGCTGCCGGCGGCCAGTCGCAGATCAAGCGGCTCGAGGCGCTCGGCGACGTGCTGGTGGTGCAGAAGGACCAGACCGCCAAGGGCAGCAGCGGCATCTTCGACATGAAGAGCAATACCATCACGCTCGAAGGCGACGTGGTGGTCACTCAGGGCCAGAACGTCGTGCGCGGCGAGCGCCTGGTCGTCGACATGACGACCGGGGTATCGAAGGTCGAGCCCGCCAAGGGGGGCAACGGCCGGGTGATGGGGCTGTTCCAGCCGGGGAGCGCGAAGGGCCTGCAGGACGCGGGAGCGCCGAAGGATGCCGGAGCGCCGAAGGATGCCGTACCACCGAAGGACGCCGGGCCACCGAAGGACGCCGCCAAGCCGCCGGGACCGCTGAGGCTGACAGCGCCGCAGTAGCGGATTGTCCCGATCGATCGTGATCGGAACATGCTGTAGACACGTTTGCGCGGCGTATGCTCTTTGCGGCGGACCGCTGTCCACCCGCGGAGCAGGTCCGCGGGCGGCTCTCGCCGAAGCATCCGCGAAAGGCTGGAGTGGTCAACATCTTCGGATTGTTCAGTCCCCGGCGCGCACCCGCCAGGAGGCCGACGACGACGCCGGAGGCTCTGCGCATCGACCTGCGCACCGCCGACCAGCGCATGTTGCGCGAGCACGTCGATACCGCGATGCCGCGAATCCGCGATCCCGGCCGCCCCGTCAAGGCCCCGCCGTCGCGCCCGATCGTGCCGTGGGACCCGGAGCCGGCTCGCACCAAGAGCGGCGGAACCGGCGGCGGCCGTGGCTTTCTCGCCGTCCGCGGCGTGGAGAAGAGCTTCGCGGGCCGCAAGGTCGTCAAGGGCGCGAGCCTCTACGTCGAGCGCGGCGAGGCGGTCGGCCTGCTCGGACCGAACGGCGCCGGCAAGACGACGATCTTCTACATGATCACCGGGCTCATTCCGGCCGATCGCGGCCACATCGAGCTCGAGGGCCACGATATCACCAGCCTGCCGATGTATCAGCGCGCGCGCCTGGGCATCGGCTATCTGCCGCAGGAAGCCTCGATTTTTCGCGGCCTCAGTGTGGAGCAGAATATCCGAGCGGTTCTCGAGGTGGTGGAGCCCAACCGGCGCATCCGCGAGGCCGAGCTCGACCAGCTGCTCAACGAGTTCGGGATCACCCGGCTGCGCAAGACCCCCTCGATCGCGCTGTCCGGTGGCGAGCGCCGCCGCGTCGAGATCGCCCGCGCCATGGCGACGCGCCCGTCCTTCATGCTGCTCGACGAGCCGTTCGCCGGTATCGACCCCATCGCGGTCGGCGATATCCAGGAGCTGGTGCGCCACCTCACCGAGCGCGGCATCGGTGTATTGATCACCGATCACAACGTCCGCGAGACGCTCGGCCTGACCGACCGCGCCTACATCATTTACTCGGGCGAGGTGCTGCGCGAGGGAACCCGCGAGGACATCGTGTCCGACCCGGAGGTGCGAAGATTGTACCTGGGAACAGAGTTCCGGCTGTAGGTATTTAGAAACCGTTAATTGCGATATTTGTCGACGTTTCCGAGTTCCCTGGAGAGCCCGTCCAACAATGTGGTGTGATTCTTGCCCTCGCCACGGTAAAAGGCGCGGGATCGAATGGCGATGCCGAAGCAGAGTAACGAAGCTCGACCATGGCGCTGACCCAGAAGCTCGAATTCCGGCAAAGCCAGGCGCTCGTCATGACGCCGCAGCTGATGCAGGCCATCAAGCTGCTGCAGCTCTCGAACCTGGATCTTGCCGCCTACGTTGAAGGAGAGCTCGAGCGCAACCCTCTGCTCGAGCCGTCGAGCGAGAACGACGGCGAGCCGGCCAACGCCGAGAACGGGGCGGCAGAGCCAGAGCGCGGCGGCGAGGAGCGGAATGCGGCGGACTGGGCGGGCGATGAGCTCAAGACCAGTCGGACGGAAATCGAGGATCAGCTCGGCACCCGTCTCGACAACGTGTTTCCCGACGATGCCGGGGAGGCGGTCTCCCGGCCGGGCGCCGACACACCGCCTGCCTACTCCGAATGGGCCGGCGTTGGCGCCGGCGGACGCGATGACGGCTCCTACAACCTCGAGGCTTTCGTCTCGGCCGAGACGACGCTCGCCGACCACCTCGTCGGACAGCTCACGCTGGCGATCTCGGATCCGGCCGAGCGCATCATCGGTCAGCATCTGATCGATCTCGTCGACGAGGCGGGCTACATCGGCGACGACCTCGCGGCGATCGCCGACAGGCTCGGGACCTCGGTCGAGCACGTCGAGGCGGTGCTCGGTGTGCTGCAAGGCTTCGATCCGGCCGGCGTCTGCGCGCGCAATCTCAGCGAATGCCTCGCCATCCAGCTGCGCGATCGCGATCGCTTCGACCCGGCCATGCAGGCGCTGGTCGACCATCTCGACCTGCTGGCGCGGCGCGATGCCGGAGCGCTGAAACGGGTCTGCGGCGTCGACGAGGAAGACCTGGCCGATATGATCGCCGAGATCCGCCGGCTCAATCCGAAGCCCGGGCTGGCGTTCGGCTCGACCCTGGTGCAGCCGATCGTTCCCGACGTATTCGTGCGGCCCGGGCCCGACGGCGGCTGGCTGGTCGAGCTCAATTCGGACACGTTGCCGAAAGTCCTGGTCAACCAGCGCTACTACGGCGAGGTGACGAAGACCGCGCGCAACACCAACGAAAAGGCCTATCTGAGCGAGTGCCTGCAGACTGCGACTTGGCTGATCCGCGCGCTCGACCAGCGTGCCCGCACCATTCTGAAGGTGGCGACCGAGATCGTGCGGCAGCAGGACGGGTTTTTCGCCCGCGGCGTCCAGCATCTGCGGCCGCTCAACCTCAAGACCGTGGCCGACGCCATCAGCATGCACGAGTCCACGGTCTCTCGGGTCACCGCGAACAAGTACATGGCGACCAACCGCGGCATCTTCGAGCTCAAGTACTTCTTCACCTCGTCGATCGCGTCGTCCGACGGTGGCGAAGCGCATTCGGCGGAGGCCGTGCGCCACCGCATCAGGCGGCTGATCGACGGCGAATCGCCGCGCGAGATCCTGTCCGACGACACGATCGTCGAGCGCCTGCGCGAAGCCGGGATCGATATCGCCCGCCGTACGGTTGCCAAATACCGCGAGGCAATGCGGATCCCCTCTTCGGTACAGCGCCGGCGCGACAAGCAGGCGACCGCGGGAGCGGCGTCATAGTATGTCCCCCGGACGTTGACATCGCGGACAGCGGCCCTAAGTCTCGGAACGATTCTGCTGCTCCGACCAACCAGGATTGGGGACGCGCCATGTCGTTTCGCGTGTCGGGCAAGAACATCGACATCGGTGACGCGCTGCGTGGCCGCATCGGTGAGCGCGTTGCCGAGGCGCTCGGAAAGTATTTCGACGGCGGCTATTCGGGGCACGCCACCGTCGAGCGGGACGGATCCGGTTTTCGCACCGAATGCGCCCTCCACCTCGATTCGGGGATCACGCTGCAGGCGGAAGCCACCGCGGTCGATGCCTATGCGAGCGCCGACCAGGCGGCGATCCGCATCGAGAAGCGGCTGCGGCGCTACAAGCGGCGGCTCAAGGATCGCCAGGCTTCACGGGCCGACGGGCCGCCGGAGGTCGCCGCCGCGAGCTACGTCATCGAAGCACCGCAGGACGACGACGGCGAGGAGGCGACCGAGTTCAATGCCGTGATCATCGCCGAATCGACAACGGCGCTCCGGCGCCTGTCGGTCAGCGAGGCCGTCCTCGAGCTCGACCTCACCGGGACGGCCGTCATGGTCTTCCGCCACGCCGGACACGGCCGCGTCAACATCGTGTATCGCCGGCCCGATGGCCATATCGGCTGGATCGACCCCCCCGCAATGCACGGACCGGGCGACCATTGACGCCGGGGCGGGGGGTCCCTATGGTCCGCCGCCTTTGCGCCGTTGGACGCTGCAGACAGGCGCCGCACACCCGCCATTTTCCGGACCGGTATCCATGCCGCTCACCGATCTTGTCGCGCCGAACGCGGTCCTTCCGGCGTTAAAGGTCAACAGCAAGAAGCAGGCAATCCAGGAGCTGGCCGCCAAGGCCGCCAAGCTCACCGGCCACAACGAACGCGGCATCTTCGATACCCTGATGCAGCGCGAAAAGCTGGGCTCGACCGGAGTCGGCAACGGCATTGCGATTCCGCACGGCAAGCTCGCCAAGCTCGACAAGCTGTTCGGCCTGTTCGCCCGGCTGGAACGCCCGGTCGACTTCGACGCCCTCGACGGCCAGCCGGTCGACCTGATCTTTCTGCTGCTGGCGCCCGAGGCCGCCGGCGCCGACCACCTCAAGGCGCTCGCCCGGGTTGCACGCCTGCTGCGCGATCCCGACGTGGCCCGCAAGCTGCGCGAATCGCGTGATGCCGAAGCGCTGTTTGCGGTGTTGACGCTGCCGCCGAACGCGGCGGCCTGAGCTGGGTAGCCCGCATGGAGCCGAGCGCAATGCGGGTGCAGCCTGGAATGTCGCACCGCCGTTCCCGGATTGCGCCATAGCCCGTCGAAGACGGGCGTAGAACGCCCCGATGGCTCCATCCGGGCTACGATTCCTAACGACGCAGCCAGCTCAGTGCAGGCTCACCGTCTCGAGCTCGTGGTCCCAGGCATTGGCGACGGCGGATTCGCGGCTGTCGGTCACCATGATCGGCGTGCCGTCGGCGGCGTGCAGCGCGAACAGCCTGATCCCGGGCTGCAGCTCCGGCGCTTCGGGGAACAGTCGCCGCACGTCCTCGGAGCGGATCGCCTTGATATAGGCGATCTTGCCGCCGCCCAGCACGGCGAGTGCTTCGGGCGAGAGGGGTAGTTGGTTCTCGTAAGTCATGGCCCTCGACTCCTTGTCTGTCGAGTCCGGATATGATCCGTCACTCGTGCTGCCGGATGGCGATCGATTTGGCTCTACGCTCCGGCTCGGGACGCGCGAGGTCGATCGACAACAGCCCGTTCCTGAGGTCGGCGCCCAGCACATCCATGCCGTCGGCGAGCACGAAGGTGCGCTGGAACTGGCGCGCCGCGATACCCCGGTGGAGATACTGCCGGGACTTGTCGTCCTGCTGCCGCCCGCGGATGACCAGCTGGTTCTCCTCGATCGTCACGTCGAGCTGATCGCGGGTAAATCCCGCCACCGCCAACGTGATGCGAAGCCGCTCCGGAACCTCGGCATCCCGGGCCAGCCGCTCGATGTTGTAGGGCGGATAGCCGTCGGCTGCCTTGGCAACGCGGTCGAGCGCTCGCTCGATCTCGTCGAATCCAAGCAAGAACGGACTGGAAAGCGACGGTACTCTGGACATGCCTGCAAAGCCCCTTTTCAGCGACTTTGCCGGGGCCCGTTGGGCGCCCCGACCCGTCCAATATGGGGGCGCACCGTTAACGCTTCAAGAACAGGCTGCCGATGCCGTGTCCGTCCTGGGGACGCGGGATCTTGCCGGCCGATGGGTCTTGCGCGGCGCATCTTCCCGTCGGCGAGCCGGCATCCGCCCCGGCAGTGCGTCCGGGCCAGGCCTTCGCCCGTACATGTGCTACCGGTTCGCGTTCTCGAACCGGCGCAACAGCTCGTTGCCGCGGGCGACTGCCTCGTCCAGCGCAATCTTGGCGGGCTTCTTGCCGGCAAAGGCCTGTTCCATCGCATCCTCGATCACGTCGCGGATCAGCACGAACGAGCCGAGCCGCAGCCCCTTCGAATTCTCGGTGGGCGGATTGAGGGTCAGCTGCCTGATCGAGATGTCGGTGCCGGGATTGCGGTCGTAATAGCCCTGCGACCGCGTCAGCTGATAGGCCGCAAGGGTGATCGGCAGATAGCCGGTCGCCTGGTGCCAGGCGGCCTGCACCTCGGGCCTCGACAGGTAGGCGAAGAACTTGGCGGCGCCTTTGTATTCGGCCTCGGGCCTGCCCTTGAGCACCCACAGGGTCGCGCCGCCGATGATCGAGTTCTGTGGTGCGCCGACCACCGCCGGCCAGTACGGCAGCAGTCCGTAGCCGACCTCGAAATTGGCATTGGCCAGGATATCGGCGCGGGAGGCGGACGAGCCCAGGAAAATTCCGCACTCGCCGAATGAGAATTTGGACTCGGCCCGATCGCCGCGGCCGCCGTAGTCGAACAGCTTGGTCTTCTGCCATTCGGCGAGCGCCGCGATGTGCTTCACCACCACCGGATTGTTGATGACGAGCTCGGTATCGAGCCCGGCGAAGCCGTCCTGCCGGGTCGCGATCGGAAGGTTGTGGTAG
>JBEKZK010000013.1:0-17873 GCA_049509935.1 Xanthobacteraceae bacterium
TCCCGTGAGGACTTGGAGCTCCATATGAACATTCCCCCACGCGCGGGATCGGGGACAACGGCAGCCATTGGCACCGCCACAGTCGGCTCGCGCTCTCGCGGCATCGCGGGTCTGCTCGCCGATCGTTCGATCAACAGCAAGATCTCGATCGGGTTCGGCTGTGTGCTCATGATCGCGGCCGTCATCTCGATCGTCGCCCACGAATCGTTCGTCAGGGTCGGCGAGTCGTTTGCCATCTATGCGCAGCGCGTCATGGTCGTCGGCATCGTGCGCGACGTCGATCGGGAGTTTCTCGCCTTCCGCCGCTTCGTCCGCGAGTTCGCGGTGACCGGCGAGGAGGCCGACGTGACCGCCGCCCAGGAGGGCAGAAAAACGCTCGAGGCGGTGATGGCGAAGGGCCTCGCCCAGATCCGGAACCCCGAGCGGCATGCCGGGATGGAGGAGATCGTCCGTCAGTTCGCGGCCTACGACAAGGGCTTCGAGGAGGCCGTCGGGCTGAAGCGGGCGCAGACCAGGCTGATGAAGGAGACGCTCGATCCGTCGGGCGCGAGGCTGCGCAGCGGTCTCGAGGAGATGCAGGCGGCGGCCGCGAAAAGCGGCGCCACCGGCGTCCAGCTCCAGATCGCAGAGGCGATCAAGCTGGTGATGGTGGTGCGGCTGAACGCCAACAAGCTGCTCGCTCGCCATGACGGCAGCTCAGCCGATGCCGCCGGGCAGGCGATCGCCGATCTCAAGCGAGTCATGGCGGCGATCGACGCCGCGATCGCGGATGCCCAAGGGCGCCGGCTGCTCGGCGAGGTGAATGGGCTCGTCGACACCTATCGGGACGCCTACGTGCGGGCGGCCGACATCGATCGCCGCCTCGATCGCCTGGTCAACGGCGAGATGAGGCGGATGGCCGAAGCGATCGCCGCCGATGCCGCGGGCATCAAGCAGAGCGGCATAGCCGAGGAGGCCGGCGTCGAGCGCGAGACGCTCGGACGGATCTCGTCCACCAACCTGTTCATCGTGTGGGTGACGGTGACCGGCCTCGCGGTCTGCGTCGGGCTGGCGTGGCTGATCGGGCGGCTGATCTCGCGGCCGGTCGTCGGCATGGGCGCCGCGATGGGAGCGATCGCCGGCGGCGAGCGCAACGTGGACATCCCCGGCGTCGGCCGCCGCGACGAGATCGGGCGGATGGCCGACACGCTTCAAGTATTCAAGAGCAGCCTGATCGAGACCGCGCGGCTGCGCGACGAGCAGGAGCGGCACAAGGCGGAGGCCGCGGCCGAGCGCAAGGCTGGCATGCACCGGCTGGCCGACCATTTCGAGGCGGCGGTCGGCGAGATCATCGGCACGGTCACCTCCGCGGCGACCGAGCTGGAGGCGACCGCGACCACGCTGACGCATACGGCGGACAACGCGCAGCAGCATTCGACCGTGGTGGCGAGCGCCTCCGCGGAGGCCTCCACCAACGTGCGGTCGGTCGCCGCGGCGACCGGGGAGCTCAACTCCTCGGTCGGCGAGATCGGCCGGCAGGTTCAGGAATCGAGCCGCATCGCCAGCGAGGCGGTCGAGCAGGCGCAGCAAACCGACGCCCGCATCAACGAGCTGTCGCATGCGGCGGGGCGGATCGGCGACGTGGTGAAGCTGATCACCGCGGTCGCCGAGCAGACCAACCTGCTGGCGCTCAACGCGACCATCGAGGCGGCGCGCGCCGGCGAGGCCGGCCGCGGCTTCGCGGTCGTCGCCCAGGAAGTCAAGGCGCTGGCCGCCCAGACCGCGAAGGCGACCGAGGAGATCGGTGCCCAGATCACCGGCATGCAGAATGCGACCCAGGCTTCGGTGACGGCGATCAAGGAGATCGGAAGCACCATCGGCCGCATCTCCAGGATCGCCACGACGATCGAATCCTCCATCGAGCAGCAGTGCGCCGCCACCGAGGCGATCTCGCGCAACATCCAGCAGGCGGCGATCGGCACCACGCGCGTCGCCTCGAGCATTGTCGAGGTGAGCCGCGACGCCGAGGAGACCGGCTCGGTGTCGAGCCAGGTCCTGTCGTCGGCCCAGGCGCTGGCGACGCAGAGCAACCGGCTCAAGGTCGAGGTCGACACCTTCCTGACCTCGGTGCGCGCCGCCTGACGGGTCGGCCCTACAGCAGCTCGTGCCCGAAATAGGCGCGCTCCAGCCGATGCGGCAGGTCGGCCTGGTCGGTGCGGTCCTCGAGCACGATGCGCCCCTGTGCCAGCGCATAGACCCGGTCGGCCACGGCGAGCGACTTCTCCACCAGCTGCTCCACCAGGAGCACCGAGGTTCCCGTCCGGCCGAGCCGCGTCACGACGTCGAGCACGCGGTCGACCAGCACCGGCGACAGCCCGGCCGACGGCTCGTCGAGCATGAGCAGGCGCGGCCGGCGCACCAGGCCCTGCGCCACCGCGAGCATCTGCTGCTGGCCGCCGCTCAGCGCCGCGCCGCGATCGTGGCGCTTGGCGGCGATCTCCGGAAACAGCGCCAGCGCCTCGTCGATGCGCGCCGCGCGCTCGCCGCGCGGCAGGTCGTAGCCGGCGAGCAGCAGGTTGTCGGTCACCGACAGCTGGGTGAACACCCGGTGGCCCTCGATCACGTGGCAGAGCCCGGCGCGCACCACCTCGCGCGGACCGGCGCCGGCGAGGTCGCGGTCGCCGAGCCGCACCTGCCCGGTCCGCGGGAGGAGGCCGGAGATGGCGCGCAGCAGCGTGGTCTTGCCGGCGCCGTTGGGGCCGAGCAGGGCGACGACCTCGCCGGTCCCGACCGTCAGATCGACGCCGTGCAGCACCGCGATCTTGCCGTATCCGGCTTCCAGCCCGGTGATCGTCAGGAGGGGCTCGCGGTGCGGCTCGGGCCGGGGCGCGGGCTCAGCCGCCGAGATAGGCACTCACCACCTCCTTGTGCACGCGGATGTCCGCCGGCGTCCCCTGCGCGAGCACGCGGCCGAGATTGAGCACGGTGACCTGGTCGCAGATGTCGAAGATCATGTCGGCGTGGTGCTCGACCAGCAACACGCCGGTGCCGTGGCGGCCGATCTCGCGGATCAGCCCGCCGAGCCGCGTGATTTCGTCGGCCGACAGGCCGGCGGCGGGCTCGTCGAGCAGCAGGAAGGCCGGCCGCAGCATCAGCGCCCGCGCGATCTCGATGAAGCGCAGCTCGCTGTGCTGCAGGCGGTCGGCGCGGACGTCGTCGAGCCCGTCGAGCCCGACGGTGCGCAGCGCGCGCCGTGCCGCCGTGCGCAGCCGGCGCTCGTCGCCGCGGTGGCGCGGCAGCGCCAGCAGCGACTCGACGAAGGTCGCCGTCCCCGCGATGGTGCCGCCCATCATGACGTTCTGCAGCACCGAGGCCTCGCCCACGATCCGCGGCGTCTGGAAGGTCCGGGCGATGCCGTGCCGCGCCCGCGTCACCGGGCTCGCGCCGGCGAGCAGCTCGTCGCCGAGCGTCACGGTGCCGGCTTCCGGCCGGTAATACCCGGAGATCACGTTGAGCGCCGTGGTCTTGCCGCTGCCGTTCGGCCCGATCAGCCCGTGAACCGCGCCCGGCGCGATGTCGAGATCGAGGCCGTCGAGCGCGCGCACGCCGCCGAAGCTCAAAACCACCTGGCGCAGCCCGATCGGCCGCTCCGCCCGCCGGTCGGACAGCACCTGGCCGAGCAGGGCAGGGCGCGGCACCACGGTGCGGTTAGCGGTCAGCGGCCGGCGGCTGCGAAAATCGATCAGCGCCGCGATGCCGCCCGGCGCCACCAGCACGATGAGCAGAAGCAGCACCGCGTAGAGAAAGGTCGACCAGGCGGCGAGCGGTGCGGCAAATTCCGGCAGCAGGGTCAGGATGATCGTGCCCAGCATCGGGCCGATGATCGAGCCGCGGCCGCCGATCAGGATGGAGATGAAGAACAGGATCGACAGATCGAACGTGAAGGCGTCGGGCGTGATGTAGGTCTGCAAGGTGGCGAACAGCCCGCCGGCGATCGCCGCCACGGCGCCGCTGAACAGGAAGACCGAGACCAGCAGCCGTGCCTTGGAGATGCCGATCGCCTCAGCGGCGACGTCGGCGTCGCGCACCGCGATCAGGGCGCGGCCGAACCGGCCGTGGGCGATGTTCGCCGTCATCCAGGTGCAGGCACCGGCGAGCGCCAGGCACAGATAGAAGAAGCCCGCCGGCGTGTTGAACGGCGCCGGCAGCTCCGGGCCGGGCAGGCCGATGCCGCCGCCGGTCACGCTCTGCCAGGCGAGCGCCACCTGGGTGACGATGGTGGCGAAGCCCAGCGTCGACATGGCGAAATAGAAGGTGCGCAGCCGCAGCGCCGGCAGCCCGACCACCACGCCGAACAGCGCACCGACGAGCCCGGCGAGCGCCAGCGCCACGAACGCCGGAAGCGGCGGCAGCACGGCGCCGCCGGCGAGCACGCTCGTCGTATAGGCGCCGAGGGTGAGCAGCGCCACGTAGCCGATGGCGAGCTGGCCGGCGAAGCCGACGATGAGGTTGAGCGCCGCCACCAGCAGCCAGTAGATCGCGGCCCGCGTGGCGATCAGCACCCAGTAGTCGTTGCTCAGGTGCGGCACCGCGGCGGCGAGCCCGAACACCACCACGAAGGGCAGGATCGCCGCCCACGGCGGCTGTGTGCGCGCAGGATCTTCGGCCTCGGCGACGGCCTCGCGCATGCGGTCAGACCCGTCGCGCCGGCGTGGAGCCGAGCAGGCCCTGCGGCGCGGCGAGCAGCACGATGATGAACAGCACGAAGACGGCGACCGAGGAGAAGATGCCGCCGACGATGAAGTTCGCCGCCTGCTGGAAGATGCCGAGCGCGAACCCGCCGATCACCGCGCCGCGATTGTTGCCGAGCCCGCCGAGCGCGACCGGCACGAAGCCGTAGAAGTTCAGCAGTGGGCCGTTGGCGAAGAAGGCGAGCAGCAGCTCGCCGCCGGAAAAGCCCGCGAGGCCGCCGACGATGCCGGCCAGCGCGTAGCTCGCGACCCGCAGTCCGCGCTCCGGCAGGCCGAGCGCCCGTGCGGCGAAATTGTCCTCCGCGATTGCCAGAAAGGCGCGTCCGATCAGGGTGCGCCGGTAGAGCAGCTCGAGGCCGACGATGGTCGCCGCGCAGGCGGCCACCGGCAGCCAGAATTTTTCGTCCGCGGTGCCGCTGCCGATGCCGAAGACGCGCGGAAAGGGCTGCGGCTCGGTGCTCCATTCGATCGCCGTGACCTGCTGGATCATCAGCGCCACAGCCAGCGTGGAGAGCACGTAGAGATGCTGCTCCAGGCTCTTGAGCACCGGCCGCACCGCAACGATCTCGGTGACGATCCCGACCACGGCGCAGCAGGCGAGCGTCAGGACGAAGCCGACGATCAGCGGCAGGCCGAGGCGGAGCACGAACAGCGAGCCGAGCACGCCGCCGAGCATGCCGAGCTGTCCCGCCGTGAAGCTCATCACCCGCGAGGCGGAGTACATGGTGTTGTAGGTCACGCCGATCAGCGCATAGACCGCACCGACCGCCAGACCCGCGGCGAGGATGGAGGCGAGCATCGGTTGTCTCTCGAGCGCCGTCAGCCGTATCCCGGCGCCAGCGTGAAGGCGCCGTCGCGGGCGGAGCTCGCCTCCGACATCACCACGTCCTCGGTCGGATAGCCGTTGTGCTGGCTCGGAGTGAAGGTGTAGTCGCCGAAATAGCCGGGATATTTGTCGAGCGTGTTCCAGTACCTGATGATCTCGTCGGGCGCGGCGCCCGTATTCTCCACCGCCTTGGCGATCAGGTTGATCGCGTCGACGCCGCCCGCAACCCACCACAGCAGGGTGTCCGACAGCGTCACCTGTCCCTTGAGGCGGTCGACGAACTCCTGCGAGCGCGGCGGCAGCCTGCCGTCGCGGTCGAAGCTGCAGCTGCGATAGCCGATGGCGTAGACCTTCTTCCAGTAGGCCGGCTTCTCCACCAGGTTGGCGACCTCGCCCGACGACATCGACGGATGGCCGACGAACGGTACGTCCCAGCCCATCGCGGCGCGGGTGTTGAACATGCGGGCGTCCATCCCGGTCGAGACGCTCCACACCACGATCGCCTCGGCACCGGCGTTACGGGCGCGCAGCATGTCGGGCATCATGTCGGGCTGGGTGGAGTCGACGTTGGTCTGGTAGACCACCTCGCCGCCGTCCTTGACGAAGCCGGCGACCGACTGTTTGGTGGCGGTGACGCCGTAGCCGGTGGTGTCGCCGATCACCGCGATCCTCTTGACCTTCAGGATGCCGAGGCAGTAGCCGCGGACCGCCGCATCCCACTGGACGTTCGACGGTGCCATGCGGAACGCGTTGGGAAATTTCTGCGGATCGATCAGGGTGTCGACCACGCAGGGGTGGATATTCGGCATTTTGCCGCGCGCCATGATCGGCGTGACGGCGAGCGCCTCGCCCGAATTGGTCGGGCCCCAGATCGCGTGCACCTTGAGCTGGCTGATCATCTCCTGGGTGGCGTTGACCGCCTTGGTCGGGTCGCCCTGGGTGTCGCGGGTCAGCACCTCGATCTTGCGGCCCTTCACGCCGCCGGCGGCATTGATCGCGTCCGCCGCCCACAGCACGCCGCGATTGAAGCCGACCGCCGGCGCCGAGCTAGGCCCGGTCAACGCGGCGAGCCAGCCGATGCGGATCGGCTCGGTCTGCCCGATGGCCGGTCGCGCCAGTCCCGCCGCGGCGGCGGCTGCGGCGGTGCCGAGGGCTAGTCGTCGACGCGTCAGGCGCATGCCTGCCTCCCGGAATTTTTTGTTTTCTCGGTCCGTGCCGTTTCGTCGCGGACTATCACCCGCCGCTTGCGGTCATGCAATACGACGACGGTCGTGCGAAAGCGAGGGGGGCGGTCGGGCCACCGCCCGCCGTGCACCGAGGTCGGCGCTGCGATGTTGATCCGCCTACCGCGGCGGGATGAACTGCGGGCCGACGGTGCGGATCCGGGATGCGTCCGGCGCCGGCGCCGCCTCCGCCGGATCGACCGCGATGGGCTCTGGTGCTGCCACCGCATCGGGCTTCGGCTCCGGCTTGCCCTTGCCCTGCTTCGCGGGCTTCGCCGGCTCCGCGGCCTTGGGCTGCGACATCGCCTTGGCGCGCTCCTCGGTCACCACGATGTCGCCGCGCTCGAGCGTTTCGTCGCGCGCGCCGAGCGCGTCCGCCCAGCTCTGGCCGGGACGGCGGCAGCTGCACGTCGGCGTGTATTCCTGGCGGTAGTGGAACGCGGTGGGCAGATCGGCATAGCGCTTGCCGCTGATCGACACCGCCTGGGCGACGTCCTCGCCCGGGTTGCGGTGGGAGAACAGCATCACCTCGGCGGCCGGGCACGTCCGCTGGCAGACCCGCTCGTCGTCTGCGAACCGGCTCGGCGAGGTCGAGAACGAGATCGGATAATAGAAGCCGTCGCAGGTGCGCACGCACAAGGTACGGTAGGCCGACTGGCCGAGGTCGGGATAGGGATTGTTGGGGTCGAGCGCCGAGGTCGACGGGGCGGGCGCCGGGCCGCCGAACAGGGTCTCGAAGAAGCCGCGCGGGCGCTGCGGCACGGCGTTGACGTACTGCGGCCCGCAATCGTTCTGTCCGAGCGCGATCAACAGGGCGCGGCGCTGCTCGCCGCGATCGGTGCCGCCGCTCTGCAGGTGCTGCAGCTCACCGGTCATCCGGGCCAGGTTCGCCCGCATGCGCTCGATCTGCCCGTTGATGTCGCCGCACTGCGGCCCGCCGCCGCCGCCGAACAGGAAGAAGCCGGAGCTTTCGCAGCCGTTGCGGCGCGCCTGGGCGGTGAGACGGTCGAGCTCGGCCTGCTGCTTGCCGGTGGCCTCCTCATAGCGCCGAACCTGCTCGGAGCGCACCGGATCGGCCTGGCCGCGGTCGAGCGCTCCGAGCTGGCTCTCCAGCCGGGTGCACGCCGGGCTCTGCTGGGCCGCCGGCGGCGCGCCCGGAGGCGGCGGAACGGCTTGCGCCCTCGCCGTCGCACAGGCTCCGGCAACGATGAGAACGGCCGGTGCCAATCGCAGGATCGACCTGAAAATCATCGTTGTCCCGTGGGTTTCGTCTCGATCTGGCACGCCAAAGGTGACCAAAGTGTGAATGCGGGGAAGGCCCTCATTCGGCGTCGGGCTGGTTCTCCGGCCGTGCCCGGTCGAACGCCGCGAGCTGCAGACAGGCCGCGTCCACGCCGACGATTTTCGGAAAACCGTCGAGCGGCACCTTGAAGCGCCGCGCATTGTAGACCTGGGGCACGATGCACAGGTCGGCGACGCCGGGCGCGGCGCCGACGGCGTAGGGCCCGGGCGCAATCAGCGCCTCGACCGCCGCGAAGCCGGTGGTGATCCAGTGCGCGTACCAGGCATCGACCGCCCTCTGGTCGTGGCCGAGCGGGCCTTTGAGATAGTTGAGGGTCACAAGGTTGTTGATCGGATGGATGTCGCAGGCGATGATCTCCGCGATCCCCAGCGCCTTGGCGCGCGCCACGGCGTCGGCCGGCACCATCGGCGGGTCGGGAAACGCGCGGTCGAGATAGTCGATGATGGCGAGCGACTGGACCAGGACCTCGCCGCTGTCGAGCTGGAGCGCCGGAACCCGCATCTGCGGGTTGATGGCGCGGAACTCGGCGCTGCTCTGCTGCCCGCCGTTCCGGGTCAGATGGATCGGCACCGTCTCGTAAGGTACGCCCTTGAGATTGAGCGCCGCGCGCACCCGATAGGCGGCCGACGATCGGAAGTAGGAATAGAGCTTCATTGGTTTCGCAACTCCTCAGCCTCAGTCTTACTGATCCTACGTTCTCCTCGCGGCCGAGTGTTGCAACTCCGACAGACACGCACTGGCCCCGGACTACTATAATACCACGAAGCCGCTCGCCGACAGGGGCTCGCAAGGTTCACGGTACAAAGTGTGAACGCGACGGAAATCAGGCTCGGATTCGAATGATTTAGGTGCTAGGCATGTGCTAGACAATTGTAATCCTGCTGGTTCTCACCACATGGGGGGGCCCATGAACGCTAATGTCCCTTTTGCCTCGGCAGATCTGCGCGTAAGCGCATGCTATGACCTTTTGGGACGAGCGTTGCGCCCGGGCCTGATCGGCCTGCCATCCCCACACGCCGTGGATGAGTATGCACGGCAGTACGTTAAATCGCATCTGCGCGTCGTGCTGCCACGACGTGGGTCGGAAATCACCGAGGAGTGCGCAGAGACCCTGTTGGAGAGCTTCCTGAAGGCAATTTCTCTGGACGATCGGAAAAACAGGAAGCTCTTGAGCGCAGGCGGCGTCTCTTTCACATTTTCCTGTTTGGTCTACGGCATTGTCGGGGATGCCACGGTTCTGACAGGATTGCAGCAGCATTTGTTGCTCGAGATTTGCGCGATCGCTGCCGAGCATAGACCGCTTCCGGTGCTGCGATGGACGGATTTTGTTCGTTCAAATCTGGGCGACCTCGATCGCATTCGGACAATCATGCGATCGTGTATCTACAGCAAGATGCTCCTGAGCGAACGTCTCGCAGACGCGGTGGAGTCCCTCACAAAACAACTTGGATTGCCGGACGTGGTCCGCGTATTGGCAATCGGGTCATCCGGGACCGTGCGCGACGCACTGATCGGGTTGCATCAGGTAAACAGGTTCCGCGAAATCGAGGTGTTTTTGACTCGACCGACCTTCGGCATTCCATTCGACGAGGGCTCGGGTTTCGAAGTTGAAATCGTTCCCGAAGCGGACGTCATATCGGGCGCGGCGGGGAAGTTTCATCTTATAGTGATGGGATGCGGTGTAATCGGCAAGACCGAAACAAATCGGATCGAGGTCGTCAACTGGTCCCAGGATATCAGCTTGGCGAAGAGGATGAGGGAGCGGGGCGTCCCGCTCATCGTCGTTGGCGGTCTGTATAAGATTTGGCCTCAATCATTTTATCAGGAACGCAAGGCGTCCGCTGTCAGGATGCTGAGCCATTCTCCCGCCGAATCCGATGCAATTCTGACGGAGCGCGATATTGATTGGCTCGTGACGGAGCACGAGCCGGTCAATTTGCGAGAGGGACAAAGACCGTACTGGTTGGAATTCCTGTTTGGAACTCGAAGTCTCGACGTGCACGCCATGCTCGCTCTGTGCGCAAACAAGAAGAGCGGCACCGACGAATTGTTGATTCACAGCCTTTTCGCCGACACAATCATTGATGACGTTGCCAAGCGGCTTGACAGCCTCGACATGCCTCTCGACACGTCTCTCGACAAGCCTGTTGGTAGAATTGACATGGCAGCACCAGCAGTGAGCGATCTTCGAGCAGGCGAGAACGTCGAGCAGCGGCAGACGAAAATCGGTGCGTTTCGGCCTGGGGTGCCGGGACATGAGCGTGTTGAAGAGGGCGCCAATCCGGCATACGGACTCTTCAAGCTCGGTTTCCTGCTGATGATTGTTGGCCTGCCGCTGTGGCTCGCTTTCCTCGGCGTGGAGTACATGAGATTTGCCCTTGCTGCGTCGATAGTGGTCGCTATCGGCGCGAACATTCTCATGCTGGGGGTCTTGGGGGGTCGACGTGGGGAGGCTGCCGACCAAATACAATCCTAGGGATCTGTACAAGCTGTTGAGAGATGATGCGCCGGAGGCCGCCGTAGGAGTAGCGGCAGCGTCCGTCGCCTTGCTTCTATCGACTGCTGCAAGCGTGACCTCTGCCCACGAGGCGAGGCTCGTGCTGGTGGGGCTTGCCGCCGTGTACGGATTAGTGGGTGCCGGCGGGTTTGCAATGGCAATCTATCGCGCTCGTTCGCGATAGTCCCGGCCAATGTCGGCGGCGGTCTTGTGCACCGATTCCGAAGTTCGCATCACTTGGCGACATCCTCTGGTGCGAACGTCGGAATCCAGAGGTGCACTAGCAAGTCTATGATTCTAGTGCGGCTTTTAGGATTTGAAGTTCCCTATGACGAGCGCGCCGCACATCTGATAGGAACTTCAAATCCGCCGCACTAGATCGCCGAACGCCCGCTCACCCCCCGTCGGCGCCGCGCGGCGGCTCGGCAGCGAGCCGGGCGGCGCTGTCGGTCAGCGCCGTCAGCACCCGATCCATGCCGGCCTGGTCGCACGGCTCGACCGCGGCAACGAGCCGCTGCGCGAACACCAGCGCGGCCGGCGCGAGGTCCCGGTAGATGTCTATTCCGGCCGGGGTGAGCGACAGCAGGGCTTCGCGCAGGTCGCCGCGGTTGGCGCGCCGCATCACCAGCTGGCGGCTTTCCAGCATCCTGACGGCCCGCGACACCTTGGTCTTGTGCATGTGGCTGTGGGCGCCGATCGCCTTGCCGGTCATCACCCCGTACTGGCCGAGCGTCACCAGGACGCGCCATTCGGCGATGCCGATGCGGTGACGCTTGGCGTAGATGCGCGAGAGCGCCTCCGCCACCAGGCTCGCCAGCAGGTTGATCCGGTAGGGCACGAACTCTTCGAGCCGCAGCAGCGCGGTCGGGGCCGATGCGTCCTCCTCCACTTGCGCTTTTTCCGCCATTGTAGCCATTTGCGTCGCCTCCCCTTTGACGGGAACATGACGCAGGATTGCTGGCTGCGCAACGGTGCGCGGAGGACGTGCATGACCGCGGCTCGACAGACGGGTGCCCCTCCCGTGCCCGGCCTCGACGAGGACCAGGCCTTCGCGATGGCGCGCGCCTTCGATCTCAAGCGGCTGCCGGCCGATTTCGTCGACGACCCGTTCCCGTACTACCACGCGCTGCGCCGACACGACCCGGTGCACCGCATGCCGGACGGCGCCTTCCTGATCACGCGCTACCGCGACTGCGAGGCGGTCTACAAGGACGCGAAAACGTTCTCGTCGGACAAGCGGGTCGAGTTCGCACCGAAATTCGCGGCTTCGCCGCTGTTCGAGCACCATACGACGAGCCTGGTGTTCAGCGATCCGCCGCTGCACACCCAGGTGCGCCGTGCCATCATCGGGGCGCTGTCGACCCGCGCCATCGCCGGGATGGAAGCCGGGCTCGTGGCCCTGGTCGACCGGCTGATCGCCGGCATGGCCGAGCGCGGCCGCGTCGATCTGATCGAGGACTTTGCCTCGGCGATCCCGGTCGAGATCATCGGCAACCTGCTCGGCGTGCCGCACCAGGAGCGCGCGCCGCTGCGCGCCTGGTCGCTGGCGATCCTCGGCGCGCTCGAGCCGGTGCTCACCGAGGCACAGCTCGCGCACGGCAATGCCGCGGTCCGCGACTTCCAGGCGCTTCTCGAGGGCCTCGTCGCCGACCGCCGCCGTCATCCCGGAGACCCCACGCGCGACGTGCTCACCTGCCTGATTCAGGGCGAGCACGGTGGCCGCCGGCTCACCGCGACCGAGCTCATGCACAACTGCATCTTCATTCTCAACGCCGGCCACGAGACCACGACCAATCTCATCGGCAACATGCTCCACCTCCTGGTCGCATGGCCCGGCGAGCGGCGCCGGCTGGTCGACGGCTCGGTCGCGATCAGGACCGCGATCGAGGAGGCGCTGCGGTTCGAAAGCTCCAATCAGATCGGCAATCGGATCGTGGCGACCGACACCGTGCTCGGCGGGGTCGCGATGCCCACGGGCACGCTCGTCACCATCGGCATCGGCGCCGCCAATCGCGACCCCGAGCAGTTTCCCGATCCCGACCGCTTCGACGTCGCGCGGGACCCCAACCGCCATCTCGCCTTCGGCTCGGGGATCCATCAGTGCGCCGGAATGAATCTCGCCCGTCTGGAGGGCCGTGTCGCCATCGAGCGGTTCCTGCGGCGGTTTCCCGACTACGCGCCCGACGGCGAGCCGGTGCGCAGCCGCCGCGCCCGGTTCCGCGGCTTCGTATCGCTGCCGGTCAGCCTCGGCGCGCACGCCTGAAAGCTTGCCAGGATCTTTCGCCATCTGTCATTATATGGGCGATCTCGCGGTGATTGGAGCCGCAATACATGAAGCTTGCGTCGCAAAAAGGCGGCCGCGACGGGCGGCTGGTCGTGGTCTCGCGCGACCTCACCCGCATGGTGGACGCAACGGCGGTGGCCGCAACGCTGCAGGCCGCGCTCGACGACTGGGATGCGGCGGCGCCGCGGTTGCAGGAGCTCGCCGATTCGCTCGAGGCCGGCCACCTCGCGCACCGGCCGTTCGTGGCGGAGCGCTGCGCCGCTCCGCTCCCGCGCGCCTTCCAGTGGGCGGACGGCTCGGGCTATGTCAACCACGTCGAGCTGGTGCGCAAGGCGCGCGGCGCCGAGATGCCGGCGTCGTTCTGGACCGACCCGCTGATGTACCAGGGCGGCTCCGACAATTTTCTCGGCGCCTGCGACGCGATCCAGGTGGCGGACGAATCCTTCGGCATCGACTTCGAGGCGGAGGTGGCGGTCGTTACCGGCGACGTGCCGATGGCGGCGAGCCGCGGGCGGTCGGCCGGCGCGATCCGGCTGCTCATGCTGGTCAACGATGTGTCGCTGCGCAACCTGGTGGCGCCGGAGCTCGCCAAGGGTTTTGGGTTCTTCCACGCCAAGCCGTCGTCGGCGTGCTCGCCGGTCGCGGTGACGCCGGACGAGCTCGGGCACGGTTTCGACGGCGCCAAGGTCACGCTGCCCCTGCTGAGCCATCTCAACGGCCAGCTGTTCGGCAGGCCCAATGCCGGCGTCGACATGACGTTCGATTTTCCTCAGCTGATCGCGCATGCCGCAAAGACGCGGCCGCTCGGCGCCGGAACCATCGTGGGCGCCGGCACCGTTTCCAACCGGGACGCCGGCCAGGGCCCCGGCCGCCCCATCGCGGAAGGCGGCCTCGGCTTTTCCTGCATCGCCGAGCAGCGCACCGTCGAGACCATCCTCGCCGGCAAGCCGAGCACCCCGTTCATGCGGTTCGGCGATCGCGTCCGCATCGAGATGGTCGATGATCGCGGCGGCTCGATCTTCGGCGCCATCGACCAGACGGTGGTGCGCTACGAGCCGCCGCCGGCGTGACACCATGACCGGTACGCCGCGCCTGCTGATCCCGGCGCTCCACAGCGTCTATCAGCGGCTGACGCCGTTCACCGAGCCGCTCATTCGCATCGTGGCGGGCCTGTCGCTCGCCGCCCACGGCTACCCCAAGCTGTTCGGCCATACCGCTGCGGTTGCGGATTTCCTGGCCGAAGCGGGGTTCGAGCCCGGGATGCTGTGGGCGATCGCGCTGGGCTTGACCGAATTCGTCGGCGGATTGTGCCTGGCGGTCGGGCTGCTGACCCGGCTGGTCGCCGTACCCATCCTGGTTTTCCTCGTCACCGCAGTCGCTTATCACCGCCGGTTCGGCTTCTACTGGGATATCAGGGGCTTCGAGTATCCGTTGTTCTGGGCTATCGTGGTGCTGAATTTCCTCGTCCGCGGCGGCGGGCGGTGGTCGATCGATTCCCTGCTGGGGCGGGAAGTCTGAATTCTGCCGGAAGGTTGGCGCCATATCCTGCAAGCTCGAGGGTCAGACATGAATGCCAAAGGTTTCGCCTCCACCACCGACATGGGCGAGAAGAAGATCTCGTTCACCGAGCTCGGCTCCGGCCTCTATGCCTTCACCGCCGAGGGCGACCCGAACTCCGGCGTGATCGTCGGTGACGACGGCGTGATGGTGATCGATGCCCAGGCGACCCCGGTGATGGCCAACGAGGTGATCGCGCGGGTCGCGGCGGTCACCGACAAGCCGATCAAATACGTGCTGCTCAGCCACTACCACGCGGTCCGCGTGCTCGGCGCATCGGCCTTCAGGGGCGCCGAGATCCTCGCCTCCGACGCCACGCGCGGCCTCGTCGCCGAGCGCGGCAGGCAGGACATGGAGTCCGAGATCGGGCGCTTTCCGCGGCTGTTCCGCGCGGTCGAGAGCATTCCGGGTCTCACCTGGCCGACCATCACGTTCGCCGACGAGATGTCGGTGTGGCTCGGCCGGCGCGAGGTGCGGATCGTGCACATCGGCCGCGGTCACACCGCCGGCGATGTGATCGCCGTGGTGCCCGACGCCGGCGTCATCTTTTCCGGCGACCTCGTCGAGTATCGCTCGGCCTGCTACTGCGGCGATGCGCATTTCACCGACTGGCCGACCACCCTCGGCCGGCTCGACGCGCTCGCCCCGAGGGCGCTGGTGCCGGGGCGCGGCGCCGCGCTGACGACCCGGGAGCTGGTCTCCGAGGGGATCGCCCTGACCCGGGATTTCCTGCAGACCCTGTACGGCTCGGTGCAGGCGAGCGTCGCCGCCGGCAGCTCGCTGAAGCAGGCGTTCGATGCGGCGCGCGAGGTGATGGACCCGAAATTCTCGTCATTTGCCATCTACGAGCACTGCCTGCCGTTCAACGTGTCGCGCGCCTACGACGAGGCCCGCGGCATCGACTGGCCGGTGATCTGGACCGCCGAGCGCGACCGCGAGATGTGGGCGGCGCTGAACGGCTAGCGCATGTCCCGGCGAAGTGGACCCCGGTTCGCCGATCAAGGACATGCGACAAGCAGCGAAGCGAGAGCGCGAACGCGCCCGCCGAAGGCGGGGCGATGAACAATCTGGGAGGACCGAACCTTGAAGAGCATGACCGGCACGATCGCGACCGTCCTGGTCGCCCTGTTGGCGTCCGCCGGAGCAGGCGTCGCCGAGGACAGTACGATCGAGCTCAAATTCGCCCATTGGTTGCCGTCGACCCATCCGGTCGATGCGGCCGCGCGGGCCTGGGCGGCGTCGATCGAGAAAGCCTCGCACGGAACGATCCGCACGACGATCTTTCCGGCCCAGCAGCTGGGCAAGGCGTTCGATCACTACAACATGGCGCGCGACGGCATCGCCGACATCGCCTACGTCGGTCCGGGTTACGAGCCGGGGCGATTTCCGGTGGTGGGCGCGTCCGAGCTTCCCTTCGTGTTCGGCAACTCGCTGGCGGGCACCGCGGCCTTCGATGCCTGGTACCGCAAGTACGCGGCGCAGGAAATGAAGGATGTGCATTTCTGCCTCGCCTTCCTGCACGATCCCGGCACCGTGCACACCACCCACAAGAAGGTGCTGGAGCCGGCCGACATGCGCGGGCTGAAGGTGCGGCCCGCCAACGCGACGATCGCCAAGCTCATGGTCACGCTGGGCGCGACCAACGTCCAGGCGTCGGCGCCCGAGGCGCGCGACGTGCTGGAGAAGGGTGTCGCCGACGCCATCACGTTCCCCTGGGGCTCGATCGTGCTGTTCGGCATCGACAAGGTGGTGAAGTATCACGTCGACTCGGCGTTCTACGTCTCCGAGCAGGTCTGGGTGCTGAACAAGGCGAGATACGAGCAGATGTCGCCGGCGCAGCGCCAGGTGATCGACGACCACTGCACCAGCGCCTGGGCCGAGAAGGTGGCGACGCCGTGGGTCGAGTTCGAGGCGGCCGGCCGCGACAAGATCAAGGCGATGCCGGGCCACGAGGTCGATCCGCTGACCCCCGAGCAGCTCGCCGAGTGGCGCAAGGCCACCGAGCCGTTGCGCGCCGATTGGGCCGCCGCCGTCAGGAAGGCCGGCTACGATCCGGACGCCGTGCTCGACGAGCTCAAATCGAGGCTGGCCGCCGGCAACGCAGCGTACTGATGACGGACGACAGAGGACGGATGACGGACGACAGAGGACGGACGGCAGACGACAGATGACAGATGACAGATGACAGATGACAGATGACAGATGATGGAGGATAGACGGCAGACGACAGACGGCGGAAGATGGGACGGCTAATCCGTTCTCTGTCCTCCGTCTTCTGTCCTCCGTCTTCTGTCCTCTTCCTCCGTCCTCCGTCCTCATTCTTTAGAATTGAGCGGGCACAATTTAACCCATGGTAAGGTGGCCCTGGCACCGTGCGCGGGTCCGGCTGCCGTTGCGGCAGCCGTTGAAATGGGGGCATCTTCCTGCCAACGGGAGTCGAACATGCTGCAACTCTTCAGAGCGCTCTGGCGCGACCAGTCCGGTGCCACCGCAATCGAGTATGGACTGATCGCCGCCGGAATCGCGGTCGCCATCATCGTCGCGGTGAATGGGCTCGGTACCAACCTCAACACCACGTTCACGGGCGTATCGACGCAGCTGCGTTGAACGGACGTCTGCACGGCCGCTGCGAGACGGCGGGGTCGGCGACCGGCGCCGTCCTCGCTCGTGCCGTCCCGCCGTCGGCGGCCGCCCGTTCGGCTGGCCATTCCGGGCTGCCGCGGCGCGCCTTGCTGGGGCGAATTTATTTACCATGCCGGCGCGAATGCTTCGTCCCCGTGCGTACACATCGAATTGCGCATACGTGATTTAACGGATGGTAAGGGTCGTGCTGCAAACTGCACGCGTGTTCTGGCGGCAGCACATTCTTCCGCCGAACCGGGCGTCGTCCTTGCGATCCTTTGTCCAGGGCTGCGCTGAGGCACCAACGACCACTCCGACGGCCGCACCGGAATGCACGGTCGGTGACCGACGCAGTCCTCGTGCGCGCCGTCGCTTTGTTACTCGACGGTGGCCGACCGTGCCGCTGCGCGCTGGTGCACCAAGTTCCTATGACGAGCGCGCCGCACATCCGATGGGAACTTCAAATCCACCGCACTGGTGCGACCGCCTGCTCCATTGAATCGCGATCGCGACGGCAGCCGGGAGATCCCTTCGGCGCGCGGATGTTTGGCCAAATCAGACGAGCACTTGCGACTTGTTGATGCAATCGGACGAACAACTTCGTTTACCACGAGCCCACGAAACATCGGCTTTCGACCGGCATTTCGCCTGCAGAAGCGGCATCGATCCAATTGCCAATGCGTGATTCAACGTATGGTAAGATACGTATATCAGTCTGTCCGCAGGTTCAGGGCGGCTCCCACGTGCCGGCCTGAGCCCAGCACCGTCCTCTTTACATGGAGTCAAGCATGTCGGGTCTCTGCAAAGCTTTTCTGCGCGACGAAAGCGGGG
>JBEKZK010000130.1:0-15975 GCA_049509935.1 Xanthobacteraceae bacterium
CATGCCCGGGCCTGTCCCGGGCATCCATGTTCTTTCGTGCAACAAGCAAGAGCGTGGATGGCCGGGAGAAGCCGGGCCATGACGATGCAGGCGGAGACCACGATGCTGCAATCACCCGCGATCGGCCCCGATGGCGACATCGCCGTCTGGCGGGCGACCCTGTCGGGGCTGTGCGCGACCCTGGTCGGAATCGGGCTCGCGCGCTTCGCCTATACGCCGCTGATCCCGGTGCTGATCGCCGCCCAATGGTTCACGCCCTCGCAGGCCGCCTATCTGGGCGCCGCGAATCTCGCCGGCTATCTGGCGGGCGCCCTGTCGGCGCGGCCGCTGGCGGCACGCGTGCATCGCACCGTCGTGCTCCGCGCCATGATGCTGCTGGCGACTGCGGCGTTCCTCGCATGCGCGGCTCCACTGTCGTTTGCCTGGTTCTCGGCCTGGCGCTTTTCCGCCGGGCTCGCCGGCGGCGTGCTGATGGTGCTCGCCGCGCCGACGGTGCTGGCCCATGTGCCGGCGGCGCGGCGCGGCATCGTCGGCGGCGCGATCTTCACCGGAGTCGGCCTCGGCATCGCGGCGTCCGGGACCCTGGTGCCGCTGCTTCTGATGCTGGGCCTGGCGCAGACCTGGTGCGGCCTCGGCGCCGTCGCGCTGGCGCTGACCATCGTGGCATGGGGCGGATGGCCGGCCGACCAACCCCACCGGAACGATGCGCCGACGCGCGCGCCGCACCCGTCTGGCGACCCGCGGCTCAATGCGCTGTACGTCGAGTACGCACTGACCGCCGTCGGCCAGGTGCCCCACATGGTGTTCCTGGTGGATTTCGTGGCGCGTGGTCTTGGCCGAGGTCTCGGCGAGGGCGCGTTCGCCTGGGTGCTGTTCGGCCTCGGCGCCATGGTCGGACCGACGCTCACCGGGCACCTCGCCGACCGCATCGGCTTCGGCTCGGCGCTGCGGGTCGCCTTCGCGGTGCAGGCGGTCTTCGTCGGCGCCCTCGCCGTCGCCACCGGCTCCGGATGGCTGATCGCGTCCAGCATCGTCGTCGGCGCCGCGGTCCCCGGCGTGGTGCCGCTCGCGCTCGGTCGCGTCCACGAGCTCACCCACGACCACGAGACCCGCGCGGCGGGCTGGCGCTCCGCCACCATCGCGTTTGCGGTCGGACAGGCGAGCGCGGCCTACGCCTATTCGTATCTGTTCGCGCAGACCGGGAGCTACGTGATGCTGTACGCGATCGCGGCCGGCGTCCTGATGCTGGCGCTGGCGACTGACCTGGCGATGGCGCGAGGCAGCCGTTGAATTCCTACTTCCCCCGATCGACGATCACCGCCACCGGGCCGCCGCCGTCGGGGCCCTGATGCTCGGCGCCGCCGGAGACGAAGATCTCGGCGTGGCCGACGAGCCCCGCCAGCGCGCCCGCCACGAAGGCTCGGGCATGGCGGGTGGGCGAGATATCGCAGTCGTCCAGCATGGTGTGCCGCTTGCCCCGCAGGGTCCCGTCGCTGCTCGCCTCGGCCTTGGACAGCAGCGCCACGAGGCGCTGCTGGTCCGGCCGCGACAGCTGGCCGGCGCCGCCCGGTCCGAGGCGGAGCAGGGCAGCGCGCACCGGCTCGATGTCGATGGCGTCCGCCATGACGGCATGGTCGATCGCGAGCGGTCCCGACCATGCGGCCGACATGCCGAGCACGACGATCTCGTGACCCAGCAGCTCGATGCCGGCCGAGCAGCTGGCACGGCCCGACCACAGCCGAAGATCGCTGCCGATCGCCGCGTCGGCCAGTGTGTCGCGGGCGATCTCGCCGAGCGCCACGCCGACGCCGAGCGCGCTGGCGCCGCGCGACAGGCCCATGGACTTCAGGGTGTTGCGCGCCGCCACCGTGGCGCCGCGGGCTTCCGCCTCGGCGATGCGCGCCGCGGTGAGCAGCGGACACTTGACCTGCACGAAATGCACCTCCGCCGGATCGTCGAGCCCGGCGTCGCGCATGGCGTCGCGGACGCCGGCCGCGACCGCATCGACCTGGGCGAGGCGGCCGACCTGCTCGGGGCGCAGCGGCGCCGTGTGCGCCTGGCCGAGCGCCAGCGCCGGCGACCCCGACGCGGTCCCGGCAGCGCGCTCGAGCACCAGCCAGTGCGGCGCCATCGCGCCCTCGGTGCCACCCGACATGACGAGGCACACCCGGGCGGCGCGCTCGCGCGACACGAACCGCTCGAGCAGCTGCGTCAGCGCCGCGTTGGCAAAACCGCGGGTGAAATCGTTCACCAGGCCGTTGCCTTCGGTCTTGCCGAAGATCGCCACGATCCCGCCGGGGTCGATCCGCCCGGCGCCGATCGCGGCTTCGATCCCGGCCATGTCGTCCGGCGCCGCCGCCGGGATCCGGTGCACCTTGGCGATCGGCATCAGTTGTCCCGCTCCATCAGCGCATGGCCCAATCGGCGTTGCGGTCGGCCCAGCCGGTCACCCGCCACGCCGGCGTCCCGCCGCCGCAACGCCGGCCGGCGCTCATGCGGCGTGCTCCGGCCGCGTTGCGCCCGGAGCCACGATCGCCGCCGTGGTCTGGTCGACGTGGCGGGGCGCCGCGGCCGGCATGTGCTGGAGCGGATGCACTGAGCGGCCCCAGACGCGCGTGTCCGCGACCAGCGTACGGTCCTTCATCACCAGGCGCCCGCGCACCAGCGTATGCACCGGCAATCCCCTGACCGGCCGGCCGTGCCACGGCGTGATCCTCGATCGCGAGTGCAGCGCCGCGTCGTCGACGCTATCGCCACGGGCGAGATCGACCACCGAAACCCTCCAGCATCGCGCCGGTCGAGGGCAGATTGCCGAAGGTGTTGCCCATGTTGCACTTGAAACCGATGACGCCCCCTGGCGAAGTCACGGCCGAGGCTACAGCGCTTCCCGGTCATTTTGAACCACTTGTTGCGGCGCCTCGACCCGGGAAGCGCTGTAGATTCCCATGTTGCGCATGTCCTTGATCGGCGCGCCGTCCGCTCACCCCGACATCGTGACCCGCCACATCGACGATCGCGGCGTGCCGAGCGGCGCGCTGATGCTCGGCCAGCTCCGCGGGCCGAACCATCCGGTCGCCACCGCGGTCTTCGCCGAGCGCCTGACCCGCCGCCTCGAAGCGCTGCGCGACGCAAATGGCGACGCCGCATGAACGCGGCGGCGAGGTCCCCGAAAGCTCCCCGAAGCCGCAATTGTTTCGATTTTGCCATTCCGGTACATTTGCGCCGCGCCGTGGCGGCCGGCCACGCAGCCCCGCGGACGCGCCGCTTGCCCGTGATCGGATATTCGCCGATGGATGGGCGGCTCATGCGGGCGCGTCGCGTCCGCCGGTCCTCCCTCAGGTGCCTGAGATGCACACGCCAGTTCCCAAGCATGCGGCGACCGCCCGGGCAGCGCGCCGGCAGATCGTGTTCATCAACGCGGCCCATCTGCTGACCCATTACAGCCTGCTGATCCTGCCGACCGCCGTGCTGGCGATGGCGCGGCCGGGCGGGGCGTTCGGCGCCGACTACGGGCCGATCGTCGCGCTGTCGACCGGCATGTTCGTGCTCTACGGGGTCGGCTCCCTGCCGCAGGGCGTTCTCGCCGGCTGGTTCGGCCGCAAGCCGCTGATGATCGCGTTCTTTCTCGGCACCGGCGGCTCCCTGATCGTCGCCGGCCTGGTCTCGACGCCGCTGCTGCTGGCAGCCGCGCTTGGGCTCGCCGGGCTGTTCGCCGCGATCTACCACCCGGTCGGGACCGCCATGCTGGTCGAGGCGGCGGGCGACCGGCCCGGCCGGGCGATCGGCGTCAACGGCGTGTTCGGCAATTTCGGCGTGGCGCTGGCGCCGGTGGTCACCGCGTTCCTCGCCCAGCAGGTCGGCTGGCGGGTCGCCTTCTGGGTGCCCGGCCTGACGTGCGTGGCGCTGGGGCTGGGGTGGTGGCGCGAGCCCGCCTACGACCACCGGGCTCATGTCGCGGCGCGGCCGTTTCCGGCCATTCCCAAGGCGCTGGTCCGTCGCGCCGTGATCAACCTGCTGCTGATCGCAGTGGTGTCCGGCCTCGTGTTCAACGCGTTCACGGTGCTGCTGCCCAAGCTGATGCAGGAACGGCTGGCGAGCGACGCGCATCTGCTGCCGGTGGTCGGCGTGCTCGCCTTCCTGGTCACGCTGTGCGGGGCGCTCACCCAGTTCACGGTGGGCCGGCTGATCGACCATACGACACTGAGGCGGGTGTTCCTGCCGCTCGCGATCGTGCTCGCACCCGCGATGCTCGCGGTATCGTTCGTCGACGGCTGGCCGGTGCTGGTGCTGTCTGCGATCATCGCCGCCGTCATCTTCGGCCAGGTCACCGTGAACGAGACGATGACGGCGCGCTACATCTCGCCGGCGCTGCGCACCCGCATGTACTCGGTGCGGTTCTTCGTCGGCTTCCTCGGCAGCGCCGCCGCGGCGCCGCTGGTCAGCTTCCTCTACGAGCGCACCGGCAACATGACGATGGTCACCCTGGTGCTCGCCGGCTTCGCGCTGATCACGCTGCTCTGCGCGTTGCTCTTCCCGGATCGCCCGGAAGAGCTGCAGCCCGAGTTGTGGCCGGCCGCGACCCCGGCGGAGTAACCAACCGATGGAGACCAAGGCCAGGTATCTGCTGATCGGCAGCTTCACGCTCGTCGTCGTCGGCGCGATGTTCGGCTTCGTCTATTGGCTGCATGCCTACGGCGGCCTGGGCCAGCGCACGCTCTACCGGGTGCGCTTCGAAAGCCCGGTGCCCGGCCTGCTGGCCGGGTCGCCGGTGCTGTTCAATGGCATCCGCGTCGGCGAGGTGACGGGGCTCGATCTCGGCCGCGACGATCCGAGGCAGGTGACCGCGACGATCTCGATCGACCCCGCGGCGCCGGTGCGCGCCGACACCCAGGTCGGGCTGGAAGCCCAGGGCCTGCTCGGCGCCAGCGCGGCGGTCACGCTGACCGGCGGGGCCGCGACATCGCCAGCCGTCGTCGTCGGGCCCGGCGCGCCACCGCTTCTGCTCGCCGACGCCTCGGCGGGCCAGAGCATGACCCAGGTCGCGCGCGATGCGCTGCGCCGGCTCGACCAGCTGGTGGCGGACAACTCGAGCGCGCTGCATGCCACGATCGAGAATCTCAAGGTCTTTTCCGACGCGCTGGCGCGCAACTCCGACCGCGTCGACGGCATCGTCGCCGGCATCGAGCGCCTGACCGGCGCGCCCGCCAAGCCGCCCTCGGGCTATGACCTCACGGCCCCGCGCACGTTCCCGGCGCCGGTCAAGCCGGCGTCCGGCACGCTTGCCGTCCCGGATCCGACCGCGGTGCTGATGTTCGACACGCAGAAGATCCTGATCCGCGCGCCGAGCGGCGAGATGACGACCGTCGCCAACGCGCAGTGGAGCGACAACGTGCCCAAGCTGGTGCAGGCGAAGATCATCCAGACCTTCGAGAATGCCCATGACCTCGCGGAGGTCACCCGGCCGATCGAGGGGCTGACGGCGAGCAACCAGCTGCTGATCGACATCCGCAGCTTCGAGATCGTGCTCTCGCCCGATCCCGTCGGGGATGTCGAGATCTCGGCAAAGCTGCTCGGCGAGGGCGGAAAGATCATCGCGGCGCGGATCTTCCATGCGAGCGTTCCGGCCAAGGACGCCGAGACGCCCGCTGCCCCTGCGGCGATCAACGAGGCCTTCGGAAAGGTCGCCGTCGACCTGGTCACCTGGGCGGCCGGCAAGATCTGACCGTTCGGTCCGATGCGCCGCCCCGTTCGTCAGGACACCGCCTCCCTACCCGCCAACTGTTTCATTGAGTGCCGGCCGCAACAAACAAACCGGCGGCGCACCCTACGCTGGCAGCGCCGCCGATCCTTGCGCATTCTCGGATTCCCTGCGGAATCCGAGTTGGCCGCAATCGTCACATTCCGCCGAACCCCCGCGCGCCGCCGATCACCAGCCTCCATAATAACAGTAGGCGTTGTAGTAGGGATCGCAGTAGTAGCCCGGCCAACCCCAGCCGTACCCGTAGCCGTAGCCAGGTCCGAATCCGCGACCGCGAAAACCCCGGCCGGCGAAGCCACGGCCGCCGCCGCCACCGTGGCCGGCGAAGGCATGGCCGCCGCCAAAGCCGCCGCCGCCCATGTGACCGCCGCCAAAGCCGCCGCCGCCCGCGTGACCGCCGCCGAATCCGCCGCCGTGACCGCCACCGCCTCCTCCACCTCCACCGCCATGGCCACCACCAAATGCCACAGCATCGGTCGGAACGGAGGCGGCAGCGAGGGCAACGGTCGCGACGAGCGCAACGGCGATTCTGCGGAATTTGAACAACATGACTGTCTCCCTGGAATGATCGGGTGCTCCCGCACTTGAGCAAACGTAACGCCCGAAGTCGGTCAGGGATCCGCAATCCTTATCAATTATTCGCGACGCCGACCCAACACCACATTCATGAACATCGGTTCATGAATGTGGTGTTGTGTGGCGTATCTGCTACGGAGCGATTTCCGACCGCGCCGCAGCCCACGCCGTGGCAGGATCTCAGCCCAGCCGCCGGCGATACAGCGCAATCAGGCGCTCCCAGTGCCGCTCGGCCGCCGGCCTGTCGTAGACTTTGCGCTGCGGGAACGCGAAGCCGTGATGGACGCCGGGATAGATCTCGAGCTCGCCCGGGTTACCGGCATGCGCGAACAGGGTTCTAAGCTCTTCGACCATCGGCGGCGGCGCCAGGCGCTGACCAGCCAGGTGCCGTAGAACGAGGCCGCAGCGGCGATGCGCTCGGGATGCCGCGCGGCGGCCGCCAGCGCGTAGGGCCCGCTCATGCAATAGCCGTGGACGCCCACCGGCCCCGGCTTGGCGCTGTACTGGCCATCGATGAACGCCAGCATGGCGGCTATGTCGTCCATCACCGGCGGAATCGTCATCCCGGTCCGCACCGCCCGCATGCGCTGATGCTCGGGGCTGCCGTGATCGAGCACCTGCGGCCCGTAGATCGTGTCGGGTCCGGCGCGGTAGTAGAGATTGGGCAGCAGCACGCAATAGCCAACGGTGGCGAGCCGCCGTGCCATGTCGCGCAGCTCCTCGCGGATGCCAGGCGCGTCCATCAGGAACAGCACGGCGGGATGCACGCCGCGCTCCGGCCGGCAGATGAAGGTCTCCATCGCGCCGTCCTTGGTAGCGATATCCAGGGTCTGCTCGATCATCGGCGTGGCCCATTGACTTGCTTCGTTTAGGCAGAATACCACGGAGCGGAAGGTTTTGTATGGCTGGGATAACGCGATCCTGAACGCCGATCAAATCATCCGGCATACCAATCTGACGCTGGCAGACCGGTTCGTGCGTCTCGTCTCATCCGACCGCGCGCTGCTCGCAGGATGATTCTCAGCTGTCGCGGGCGGTCGCGGGTAGCGCCGCCGGCGGGGTCCGCCGGGCGCCCGGTCGGCGAGGCGTCAGCCGAACATCCTGTCACCCTGCTGGTCGATGATCTGCCTGGCCTTGGTGACGGCGAAGTCCTTGGCGTCATCTTCCGACGGATGGGTTTCGGCGCGGATGAAGCGGTGCTGCTTGGGCCCGTCGGGAAAATCCTTCTCGATCACTCCGGCGGTCTGGAACTGGCCGCCGGACCGGTACGGTGCCGGCCGGATGCGATAGCCGTTGTATTCGATCGCGGGCCCTGTCGATGCGCCCGGCGCGGCATCGCCGCGCTGGCCGGCCAGCCGGCTGAAGGCCGCTTTCAGCTTGGAGAGCATGGTCGATACCCGGTTGCGAGGTCATCAGGTGCAGCGACCCTGCAATTCTCGCGCAGGATCGCCGCGATGTCGATGGCGCGGAGCTGCCCGGCGTGGAACCCGGCGGCGACATCGGATAGGCTGCCATGATCGTCGGCGCAGAGGTGACGCGATCGGGGCGCGACGCATGATTCAAGGTGGTCATGGACCCGGATGATGTCGGCGACGACCGCGCCGCGGAAAAATTCCCGGCCAGCCGATCGCCCGACGAGTACGTTCCGCTGCTATTGGCGGCGGTGGCGGGTCTCGACCCCGGTCATGACGAGAGCGAGCGCAGCATCCTCTACGACCGCGCTCGCAATATGCTGTCCTCGCACCTGGACGCTGCGAGTCCTCCGCTTGCGACCGACGACATCGAGCAGGCGCGGTCCGCGCTCGAACAGGCGATCTGCCAGGTCGAAGCGCTCGTGTCGGGCCCCGGCTGGCTGGCCGTGCAACTGCAATACCGGCGTCCCTCGTTGCCGGATCCTGTTGCCGAGGCGGCTGATCGGCCGCCCGCGCCGGCCGAGGCCCCGGTCGACCTGCCCGACGTCCCACCTGCACTGCTGCCCGCGGCGCCGGCGCGCCTGCTGCGCTTCTCGGTCATAATGAACCACTTGTTGCGGCACCTGGCCGCGGGAAGCGCTGCAGATGCCTCGTCGGCGCATGTCCTTGATCGGCGAACCGCGTCCACTTCGCCGGGACATGCTGTCGTCCGTCTCATTCCGATCGGCATCCTGATCGCCGCGGTCCTGGCGTCCGGGCTCGTCTACCTGCGAGTGACTCACGACAGGCAGGCGCCGAAAGGACCCGAGCCCCCGACGTCGGGGCGCGACGACGAGCCCAGCACGCAAAGCCGCATCGACCGGGCCATCACCGAACTCACGCCGGCGGTCGAAGCCGAGCCGACAACCGCGGAGGCGCATCAGCATCGCGGCGAGGCATGGGCCAGGAAGGCAGCGGTCGACCAGGCCGCGGCCGATGCCGCCGCTACGACCGACCTCGACCGCGCCATCCAGGAATTCACCGAGGCCATCCGATTGAAGCCGGACCTCGCCGCCGCGTACCACGGTCGCGGCGACAGCTGGGCCCGTAAGGGCGACCAGGATCGGGCGATCAGCGATCTCAACGAAGCAATTCGCCGCAACCCCAATGATGCGCTCGCCTACCTGACCCGGGCCGCGGCGTTCGTCTCCAAGGGACGGACCGATCTCGCCATCGTCGACCTGACCAGAGTGATCGGGCTCGCCACCGTCGCGGCCGTCCGCTTGCCGGGGAGCAAGCTCGTCCTCGCCTACGATACGCGCGCCCGCCTGTACGGCCTCAAGGGTCTCAATGATCGGGAAGCGGCCGATCTCGGCAAGATGATCGATATCTGCATCAAGGACCCGCACGCGGTCGACGACGGCGGGCGGGAGGCAGCGCCGGTCACCATGCCGGCATTTCTGGCGTCAGCGCATGTGCGCCGCGCCGAGGTCCTTCTCCGACTGCGCCGGAACGCCGACGCGATCGCCGATTTCCGCAAGGCGCTGGCGATCGATCCCGACCTGCAGAAGCCGAAGGACGCACTGGCTCGCCTCGGTATCACACCGTGACGGGTGCGGGGTCTACGGTTCGCCATGCAGCAATTCGCGCAGGAGATGTTCGAGCTCCGGCCATTGGGGCCGATGGGTTTCGCCGCCGGAATGCGCTAGCATCGCGCCGTCGCACCGGGACCCGCAACGAGGCTCTCGGAACGCCGGAATGCATCGCGCATGGACTGCCGGGCGCTGGCGGCCGTCCCTGCGATCAGGACGCGGAGGAATACATGAGTTTCCTGAAAGGCTTCGTGACCGCACTGGTGCTGCTGGTCATAGCCGCCATCGCGGTCGTATACAGCGGCGTGTTCAACGTCGCGGCGACCTGGCCCGACAACTCAGTCGTCGAGTGGGTGCTGCACACCACGATGAAGCGCTCGGTGCAGTCGCGCGCCGGATCCGCCACACGGCCGCCGGCGACCGACGAGCAGATCCGCGCCGGCGCGCATGTCTACAACGAGACGTGCGTCTACTGCCACGGCGGGCCCGGCAAGGATCCGGTCGACATCGGCAAGGGTCTCAATCCCGAGCCGCCGTTCCTGGCCGACACCGTCGGCGACTGGACCACCGCGCAGCTGCTGTGGATCGTGCGGAACGGCGTCCGCATGACCGGCATGCCGTCGTTCGCCGGGTCGCACAAGGACGAGGACATCGTCAACGTGGTGGCTTTCATCCAGCGGCTGCCGAAGATGACGCCGGAGCAGTACGACAAGCTGACGCAGTAGTCGGCGCGGCCAAGACGTGGATGGCCGGGACACCCCCGGGCGAGGTGCCCAGGGGCCGGCCATGACAAGCGCAGCGATTGTCGGCCCTGATCTAGCTCCGGCGCGGTGCGGCCTTCACGGCGGCGGGGCGCTTGAGCGATGCGGTCAGCCAGGCGTCGACGTGAGGGTACGCGGAAAAGTCCACGCGGGCCGCCTTGGCCCAGGACAACACCGATGCGACGTTGAGATCCGCGACCGAGAAGCCGGAGCCGACCAGGTATCCGGTCTTCGCCAATGCCTGATCGAGCACCTTCAACGGAGCCTGCAGCTGCTGCTCGGCATCCGCCGCGACCTTCGGGTCACGCCGATCCTCCGGCAGGAAGAACCGGTTCATCAGCGCGGCCAGCGCCGGCTTCTCGACCTCGGCCATCACCCAGACGCTCCACTGCATCGCCTGCGCTTCGCTCACCGGCGACGACAGCCACAGGCCCTTGTCGTGCTTGCGGGCGAGATAGAGATTGATCGCCATCGACTCCCACAACTTGAGCCCGTCATCGTCGATTGCCGGAATCTTCCCGTTGGGATTGATCTCCAGATACTCGGCGGTCTTGGCGCTGCCGTCGGCGAAGTGGATCGGAACGTTCTCGTAGTCGAGCCCGAGCTCGTTCGCCATCCACAGCGTCCGAAAGGCGCGCGACATCGGAACACCGTAGATTTTCAATTTTCCCATTTGTTCCTCCCCGTGGTTCATCTGCGTCGACTTCGACATGGGTCATACAGCACGCTGGCGAGCCGATTGCCAGTTGCGATCACGAGCCGGGGCTGCCCATGGACAGCCATTCCGGCGCCGCGCCACGACGTGCCTCGCGCGACCGTGAAGAATTTTCCCGTCACCGGCGGCGGACGGGCGCTATAATCGTACCAGTCCGGCTCGACGGAGTGCGAAGCAGATGACCGATACGATGCGCCGCCGCGACTTTCTGCGATCGTCGGCCGCGCTCGCCGGCGCGGCTGCGGCCGGCGGGTTTTCCTGCGCCGAGATCGCAACCGCCGCGCCGTTCGCGACGCCGGCCGTCGACCGGCTCTCGGTCCGCGTCCTGGTCGATCTCACCCACAACATCTTCCTGCGGCCGACCGAGCTCAAGGGCGTCAGGCTGCAGCCCGCCTCGCGCGCCGCCGACTACAGCCGGACGATCCACACCCAGTGGGGCCTGTCGTTGTTCCTCGACTCGCAGCGCGGCGACGAGACGCGCGCCTTCATGCTCGACTACGGCTATACGGCGGAAGCGCTGCTCAACAACATCGATATCATTGGCGTCGAGCCCGGCAAGGTCGACGCCCTGATCCTGAGCCACGGTCACTTCGATCACTACGGCGGTCTCATCGGCTTCCTCGACAAGCACCGCGCGGCGCTGCCCGCCGAGGTGCTGCTCTACGCGGGCGGCGAGGACAATTTCTGCCACCGTCTGCAGGCCACCGGAAAGCCCGGAGAGTTGACCGACTATGGCACGCTCGATCGCCGGGCGCTCGCCGCCCGCAGGGTGACGACGGTGCTGTGCGAAAGCCCGACGGTGATCGGCGGCCATGCGTTCACCACCGGACAGATCAAGCGCCGCAGCGACGAGCGCATCCTGCCCAACACGTTGGAGCAGCTCGGTGTCAGGGATGGGCTTGGCTGCGACGCCAGCCACTACACGCCGGCCGAGCTCGACGGCAAGGTCATCGCCGACGAGCACTTCCACGAGCACGCGACCTGCTTCAACGTCGCGGGCCGCGGCCTCGTGGTGATCTCCTCGTGCAGCCATCGCGGCATCGTCAACGCGGTGCGCCAGGCCCAGGAGGTGTCGGGCGTGGCCAAGGTGCACGGCGTGATCGGCGGGTTCCACCTCGGTCCGGCCGCTCCCGACTACACCCGGCAGATCGTCACCGAGCTGGTGGCGCTCGACCCCGACGTCGTGGTGCCGATGCACTGCAGCGGTCAGAATTTCGTCGAGGCCATGCAGCAGATCGCGCCCGACAAGCTGCTGGTGGCGTCGGCCGGCGCGCGCCTGACCTTCGGCTCATGACGGTCCGCGGCGTGGCCGGACGCCGCAGCTCGATCGCCGCCACGATGGGCGCCGCGATGTTCGGAGCGATGCTGCTTGCCGGCATCGTGCCGGCGCCGGGCCAGCAGCCGGACCCGGCGGCGGCCGCGCGCCTGATGGACGAGCTGATGTGGGGCCGCGGGGCGGTCGGCGGCCCGTTCGCGCTCACCGATCACAACGGCCGGACCAGAGCCGACGCCGAGTTCCGCGGCAAGCTGCTCCTGGTGTACTTCGGCTACACCTTCTGCCCCGATGTCTGCCCGACCGACCTGCAGGAGATCGCCCTGACGCTCGACCGCCTCGGCCCCGCCGCCGATACGGTGCAGCCGCTGTTCATCTCGGTCGACCCCGATCGCGATACGCCGGACGTGCTGGCGCGCTATGTCGGGCTGTTCCACCCGCGCCTGATCGGGCTCACCGGCACCCCGGAGAAGATCCGCGACGTCGCGCTCGCCTACAAGGTCTACTACGCCAAATATCGGCCGCCGGGCGGCGGCGACGACGTCATCGACCATACCGGCTTCATCTATCTGATGGATCGCGACGGCGACTATCTCGGCTTCTTCCCGCCCGGGACCTCGGCCGACCGCATGGCCGCGGTCATCCGGGCAAAGCTGAAGGAGTAGCCCCCGGCGCCGGCGCTTGCGCCATCGTTGCGGCGAGCTCGGCGAAGTCCGCCACGATCAGGTCCGGCCGGTGCGGCGTTTCGCCGAACGGCCGGCGGCGCCGATCGACGAAGGCGGTGCGCATGCCGAACGATTTCGCCCCGATGCAGTCGAACGCGTGATTGGCGACGAACAGGATGGCGGAGCGGTCCTCGCCGATGATCTCCTCGGCCTTGGCGTAGGTCCTCCAGTGCGGCTTGAACGCGCCCGCCTCCTGCACCGAGATCACCCGGTCGAAGGCAAATCCGATGTGCGGCTTGGCCGCCTCCAGCATGTCGCGGTCCCCGTTCGACAGGATGGCGAGCCGGTATCCGGCCGCCCGCAGCGTGTGCAGCGCCGCGACCACATCGGCAAACGGTTTGAGCTTCTCGATCTCGCCGACCAGCCAGCGCACCTCGTCCTGGCTGTAGGCGATGCCGCAGCGGTCCATCACGTAGGACACGGCGCGATGACCGATCTGCCGGTATGGCGTGTGGCCGCGGTCGCACAGCGCATCGATCATCGAGCTCTCGAAATGCGTGCGCCGCCACCAGGTGACGAAGCTGTCCGGCCTGCCCTCCCACCCCTTGCGCTTCAGGAACGGCCCGACCGCCTCGGTGAGACCCTTCTGCATGTCGACGACGGTGCCGTACTGGTCGAACGCCAGCCATTTGATCTCGCGCTTGAGAATATCCGACATGCCGGAAGCGTCCTTCGGCGGTGAGCGGGAGATGCGGTCGGGCCGAAACCATTCACCGGCGAGGTCATGATTGCAACATCGCTCCGGCCACTTGTTGCGTAGCCTCGAGCCGGGAAGCGCTGTAGGGTCCCTTGTCGGCGCACGTCCTTGATCGGCGAACCGGGTCCACCCTTCGGGTCAAGCCCGAGGGCAGGCTTTCGCCGGGACATGCTATGGCCACCGTCGAGGATCCGCAAAGGGCTGCCGCAGTGCCAGGGATAGCCTCCGACCCGATCGACGGCGAATACGATTACATCATCGTCGGTGCCGGCTCGGCCGGCTGCGTGCTGGCGAACCGGCTGTCGGCCGATCCGCGCAACAAGGTGCTGGTGCTCGAGGCGGGCGGCAGCGACAACTGGATCTGGTTCCACATCCCGGTCGGCTATCTGTTCGCCATCGGCAATCCGCGTGCCGACTGGTGCTTCCGCACCGAGCCCGAGGAGGGGCTCAACGGCCGCAGCCTCGGCTACCCGCGGGGCAAGGTGGTGGGCGGCTCGTCGGCGATCAACGCCATGATCTACATGCGCGGCCAGGCGGCCGACTACGATCATTGGCGTCAGCTCGGGCTGGCGGGCTGGGGGTTCGACGACGTGCTGCCGTTCTTCAAGAAGCACGAGGACCACTTCCTCGGGCCGAGCGACAGCCATGGGGTCGGCGGCGAGTGGCGCATCGAGGCGCCGCGGGTGCGCTGGGACATCATCGACGCGTTCCGTGATGCCGCGGCGCAGACCGGCATCCCGCGGATCGACGACTTCAACACCGGCGACAACGAGGGCTCGTGCTATTTCCACGTCAATCAGCGGCGCGGCCGGCGCTGGTCGGCGGCGCGCGGGTTCCTCGAGCCCGTGCGTGGCCGCAAGAACCTGAGGCTGATCACCGGCTCCCTGGTCGAAGCCGTGGCGTTCGACGATCGCCGAGCGGTCGGCGTCGCCTGGCGCAGCGACGGGGTGTCGCGGCTGGCACGCTGCCGCGGCGAGGTGATCCTGGCGGCGGGCGCGATCGGCTCGGTGCAGATCCTGCAATTGTCCGGCGTGGGGCCGGCCGCAAAGCTCGCAAAGCTCGGGATCCCGACGGTGCTCGACCGGCAGGGGGTGGGCGAAAACCTGCAGGATCACCTGCAGCTCCGCCTGATCTATCGCGTCTCCGGCATCAAGACCCTGAACGAAACCTATCATTCGGTGCTCGGCCGGGTCGGCATGGGGCTCGACTATGCGCTGCGCCGCCGCGGACCGCTGACCATGGCGCCGTCGCAGCTCGGCCTGTTCACGCGGTCTGACCCGTGGCGCAAGCGCGCCAATATCCAGTTCCACGTCCAGCCCCTGTCGCTCGACACGTTCGGCGAGCCGCTGCATCGCTTTCCGGCGTTCACGGCGAGCGTGTGCAATCTCCAGCCGACCAGCCGCGGCTACGTCGGGGTGCGCTCGCGCGATCCGACGGACGCCCCGGTGATCAAGCCGAATTATCTGTCGACCGACGAGGATCGCCGGGTGGCGGCGCAATCGATCCGGGTCGCCCGGCGCATCGCGGCGGCGCCGGCGCTCGCTCGCTTCGCGCCGACCGAATACCTGCCGGGCCCCGCCGTCGGCGACGACGAGGCGGCGCTGGTCCGCGCCGCCGGCGACGTCGGGACGACCATCTTTCACCCGGTCGGAACGGCCAGGATGGGGCGCGCCGGCGACCCGTCCTCCGTGGTCGACGATCGGCTGCGCGTCATCGGCCTCGAGCGCCTGCGGGTCATCGACGCCTCGGTGATGCCGACGATCACGTCGGGCAACACCAATGCGCCGACCATGATGATCGCCGAAAAAGGCGCCGCCCTGGTGCTCGCCGAGCGGAACCGGTGAAGGCGGATCCGCACGGAGGGGAAGCCATGAATCTGGTGCAGCGCGTGAAGGCGATGCTGCTGGCGCCGCAGTCGGAGTGGTCGGTGATCGAGCGCGAGCCCGGAGGCCCGGCTTATCTATTTGTCAACTATGTGGCATATCTCGCCGCCATTCCCGCCGTTTGCGGCTTCATCGGCATGGCGATCATCGGCATCTCGATCCCGGTGATCGGCAACCTGCGCATCTCGTTCATATCGGCACTCATCTTTGCCATCGTGAGCTACCTGTTCGCTTTCGTCGCCGTCTACGTCGTCGGCCTGATCGTCGATGCCCTGGCTCCGACATTCGGGGCAGCCCGGAGTCCTGAAAATTCGCTCAAGCTGGCGGCCTATTCCTATACGCCGGTCTGGCTGGTCGGCGTCTTCCTGCTGGTTCCCGGGCTGTGGTTCCTGAGAATCCTCGGACTCTACGGCCTCTACCTGATGTGGGTCGGGATTCCCGTTCTCATGAAGGCGCCCAGCGGAGAATATTCGACCATCGGATACTTCGCGGCTATCATTGTTTGCGCGATCGTGATCGGCTACATCCTGTCGCGTATCGTTGGGCTCATCGGCGGCGGCGTCCCGATCTCGTCGCTTTGATCGAAGCAGCGTGCGCTCCGGGG
>JBEKZK010000131.1:0-9291 GCA_049509935.1 Xanthobacteraceae bacterium
GAACGGCTCGACGAGGCCGACCTGATCGCCGCCGCGCGGACCCGGAGCCAGCAGCATCTGCTCGCCATCACGGAACGCACGTCGCTCGGCGAGGCGGTCACCGACGTGCTGGTGGAACGCGGCGATCAGCAGGTCGTGCGCTCGGTCTCGCGCAATGCCGGGGCGCGGTTCTCCGACGCCGGATTCGGCATCCTGGTGATGCGCTCGGAGGGTGACGACGTGCTCGCAGAGCGCGTCGGACTGCGTCGCGACATCCCGCGCCACCATTTCCTCAAGCTGATCGCCAAGGCGTCCGACGCGGTACGGACGAAGCTCGCCGCCGCCATCCCCGACGCCACCGCCGATATCCATCACGTGCTGGCGCAGGTCGTCGGCCGCATCCGCGCCGAGTCGGTGACCGCATCGAACGACTACAGCGCCGCCAAGCAATCGGTCGACAACCTGTTCCGCACCGGCAATTTCGGCGAGGACGACGTCTACGCGCTCGCCAAGCTCGGAAAGTTCGAGGAGACCACGGTGGCCGTGGCACTGCTGTGCGGCCTGGCGATCGACGTGGTCGAAACCGCGATGCTGGACACTCGGCCCGACATGATTTTGATCCTGGGAAGATTTGCCGGCCTGTCGTGGACCTGCGTCAAGGCGATCCTGCTGCTGCGCGCCTCCGGCCGCGGCGTCTCCCCGCACGATCTCGATCAGGCGCTCAAGAGCTTCGACCGGCTGCAGCCCGAGATCGCCCAGCGCGTTGTGCGGTTCTATCAGGTTCGCCACGACGACGCGGCGTGAGCCAGCGGAGCTCACGATCCTGCCCGGCTCGCCCGACCGGCGCCGGGGCGCCGTCATTCTCGGATGCGCCCTTGAGGATCGTCGCGCCGCGCCCTAGGTTCGGCCGATACATTTTTGCAGGGACACGGCATGCGCGCAGCTCTTCTGCCCGACCGCGGCGTCGTCAAGGTCGCGGGCGACGAGGCGCGGAAATTTCTCAATGGCCTGGTCACTGCCGACATCGGCGAGGTGACTCCGCAAGCCGCGCGCTATGCGGCGCTGCTGACACCGCAGGGCAAGATCATCGTCGACGGCATCGTCGCCGAGGCGCCGACTGAGGACGGCGGCGGCTTCTTCATCGACTGTCCGCGCGCGCTCGGCGCCACCCTGGTCCAGCGCCTCAATTTCTACAAGCTGCGCGCCAAGGTCCTGGTCGAGGATTTTTCCGACAGCCTCGGCGTGCTCGCCGCATGGGACGGTGGCGGCGAAACGGAATTAGGGCTCGCCTTTGCGGATCCGCGGCTCCCCGCGTTGGGCCTTCGGGTGCTGCTGCCCCCGCATCTCGCCGCGGCTGCCGCCACCGGTCTCGGTGCCGAGCTCGTCGATGCCGAGGCCTACGAGGCGCACCGGATCGCGCTCGGCGTTCCGCGCGGCGGTGTCGACTTTTCCTATGGCGATGCCTATCCGCACGAGATCGACATGGACCAGCTGCGCGGGGTCGATTTCGACAAGGGATGCTATGTCGGCCAGGAGGTGGTGTCACGCATCGAGCATCGCGCCCGCGCCCGCACCCGCATCGTGCCGGTCGCCTACGAGGCATTCGCGCCCGATGTCGGCGTCGCCGTGATGGCGGGCGACCGGGAGGTCGGCACCATGGGCTCGGCCGCGGCCGGCCGCGGGCTGGCGATGCTGCGCCTCGACCGCGTCGGCGAGGCGCTCGCCGCCGGCACGCCGTTGTCGGCGGGCGGGCTCGCGATCCGGCTGGTCAAGCCGAGCTGGGCGCGCTTCCCGTTTCCCGGTGAAACCCCGACGGCGGCGTGATGGCAACCTCGCCCCATCCCGACGGCCTGAGCCGCTGTCCATGGCCGAAGCAGGAACCGATCTACGTCGCCTATCACGACGACGAATGGGGTGTGCCGGAGCACGACGACCGCGCGCTCTATGAAAAGCTGGTTCTCGACGGCTTCCAGGCGGGGCTGTCGTGGATCACCATCCTGCGCAAGCGCGACAATTTCCGTCGCGCCTTCGACGGCTTCGATCCGGCGCGGATCGCCCGCTACGACGCCCGCAAGGTCGCGGCGCTGATGCAGGATGCCGGCATCGTGCGCAACCGCGCCAAGATCGCCGGCGCCATCCTGTCGGCACGGGGCTATATCGACATCATGGAGAAGGGGCCGGGTTTTGCGGCGCTGCTGTGGGATTTCGTCGACGGCCGGCCGCAGGTGAACCGCTTCCGCTCGACCTCGCAGGTCCCGGCCGAGACCGAGCTGTCGCGCCGGATCTCCAAGGAGCTGTCCGGCCGCGGCTTCAAGTTCGTCGGGCCGACCATCGTATATGCATTCATGCAGGCCGTCGGCATGGTGAACGACCATCTGGTCACCTGCTACCGGCATGCCGAGCTCACCGCAGGAATGTCGCCGCGGACGAAAGCCAAAGGCCGCGCCCGGCGCTGAGCGCGCCGACGCAGTCATGCAGCGCGCGCCCTGATGGCTCCATCCGGGCTACCGTGACGCGCCGGGGACCCATGCCCAAGGACGCCAGCACCATTATCGCGAGGACCACTCGGGCCAAGGCCGCCGGCGCCGAGACAGCCGACGGCCGCGACGACCCTTCGCTTCCCCGGGCCTGGCAGCGCATGCTGTCCGGGCGACGGCTCGACCTGCTCGACCCTTCGCCGCTCGACATCGAGCTCGAGGATATCGCCCACGGGCTCGCGCGGGTTGCGCGCTGGAACGGCCAGACCCGCGGCGCCCACATCTTCTCGGTCGCCCAGCACACGCTGCTGGTCGAGCAGATGGCGCGACGGCTGGCGCCCAATCCGGAGCGGCGGTTGCGGCTCGCCGTGCTGCTGCACGACGCTCCGGAATACGTCATCGGCGACATGATCTCGCCGTTCAAGGCGGTGATCGGCGACGCCTACAAGTCCGTGGAGGCGCGGCTGCTCGCCGCGATCCATCTGCGCTTCGGCCTGGCGGTGGAGCTTCCCGTGGACGTGCGCCGGCTGATCAAGGCCGCCGACCGCGCCGCCGCCTATCTGGAATCCACCAGGCTCGCCGGCTTCGCCGCCGCCGAGGCGCGGCGGTTTTTCGGTCCCCCGCCCAGGGTATCGGCGTCCTTCGAGCGCGACCATCTCGTGCCGTGGTCGGCCGAGGAAGCCGAGGCCCGCTACATCAGGCGTTTCTCCGAGCTCGCCGTGGAGTAAGCTCGCGCATGCATGCGCCTCTGAAGGGCCGCCCGATGATCCATGTCTGCTCCCTCGCCCGCCTTCACGACACCGTGGACGAAACCGGTGCCCGCCATGTCGTGACGCTGATGCAGGACGTCGACCTGGTGGTCCGTCCGACGGCGATCGCCCATGCCAATCACCTGATCCTGCAGATGGACGACATTACCGACCCGATCGACGGATATACGCCGCCGGCCGACGATCATGTGGCGGACCTGCTCCGGTTCGTGCGCGCCTGGGATCGCAGCGCGCCGCTGGTGATCCATTGCTACGCCGGCATCAGCCGCTCGACCGCCGGCGCCTTCGTGGCCGTGTGCGCGCTCAATCCCGATCGCGACGAAGCGACCGTCGCGCTGGACCTGCGCCGTGCCTCGCCGAGTGCGACGCCGAACATCCGCATCGTCGCCATCGCCGACCGCTTGCTCGACCGCAGGGGCCGCATGGTCGAGGCGGTCACCGCGATCGGGCGCGGCGCCTCGGCCTACGAGGGCGTACCGTTCCGCCTGGATCTCGCCTGACACACCGGGTCGCCTCACCTCCTCGGCGTCTCGCGGCCTCGCTTGCCGGTCCCTCCCGGGGAATGGGTCGATGCACGGGCTTCGCGCCGCCGGCGGCGCCGCTGCAGGTGCTGGCTCCACGCCGCCGTGCGCGAATGAATGTAGTCGCCGATCGCCGCGCTGGATGACAGGTCGGGCGGCGTGTGGCGGTCGTAGCTGCCCTGGTCGTTGCGCATCGGGAGCTCCGAGACCTTGGCGGCATGAATGAGCTCGATGGCGGACGGGTTCGACAGATTGGGGTGAGCCTCGTTGGACGCCGGCACGGCGACGCCGACCAGCGGGTCGTCGGTGCGTGGCGTCGCCAGGGTCAGCACGTCGCCGAGGTCGGCTGCCGCCTTGTCGCGCGCGGTGAGCGGATCGATGCCCCAGCGCAGCTCGATGGTCTTGAGCACCGAGGTATGATCGATCGTTCCGTGTCTCGGCCGGAAGACGGTGCCGGCCGCGATCCGCGGCGACACCAGCACCGCCGGGACCCGAACGCCGAACCGGGTGAAATCGAAGCTCCATTCGCCGATCGAGGCGTCGGGCGGCACCGCACCCCACGGCGGAGCCACGTGGTCGTAGTTTCCGCCGTGCTCGTCGTAGGTGATGATGAGCAGCGTGTCCTTCCAGCTCGGGCTGTTGCGCAGCGTGTAGTAGGTATCGTGGATCAGCAGCTCGCCCATGGCGACGTCGTAGTTGGGGTGCTGGCTGTTGCCGCCGGCGCCGAAGCTCGGCTCGAGGAACACGTAGGCGGGCAGCGTGCCGGCCGCGGCCCGCTCCTGGAAATCACGGAAATGACCGAAGTGACTTTCGTCGGCGTGCTGGGTGTCGGTGTAATCGAGCCGGGTCAGCGGATCGCGATTGTAGCCGTAGATCGCCCAGTCGATGTTCTGCTGCGACAGGCGTCCGAAAATGCTCGGGCAGGTGAAGACCTTGACGTGATTGTCGAGATGCCCCTGCGACGTCGCCGCTGCCGCGAAGGCGCGGTTCGGTATCGTCTGGGTCGGGGCCGACGCGAACCAGTGATCGCAGACCGCGAAGCCCCGCGCCAGTCCCGACATGATCGGCAGCATCTCGGGCGTGTACATCCCCATGATTTCCGACGGGTCGGTGTCGGGCAGCGAATCCTGGAAGTGCTTGGCCTGATCGGATGCGATCGCGGCCTTGAAGTTGATGACGAACCCCTTGTTGGTCGGGATTGCGCCCACCGCCGGATCGTCCGTCGAGAACAGTTGGAAGTTGGTGTTGAAGAATCCCTCTCCCGGATCCGCACCGGGCATGAAGTAGGGATGCGCGGCGGTGTGGTCGATCTTGAAGACACGAACGTCGCGGCCGGCACCGTCGGGGTTGGACTCGTTGCCCGTCAGACCCTCGAACGGCTGGTTGGTCGGCGATCTGTTGCCCGAGGTCTCATAGAGAAATCCCAGCATCTGATCGAAGGATCTGTTTTCCAGCATGAGCTGGACGATGTGCTTGATCGCGGAAAGCTGATTGGCCATGGTGAGCGTCCTGTCGGAAACCGTGCCGCGCCGTTCGCCGCTGCTCGACAGCTACACTACTGAGGCGTGTATTGAAAGAGCCTCCGGAACATTTCTCGTAAAAATTGCATCGGTGGGCAGGCGGCCAGCAGTCCGGGCCTCGTCTCCGGCTCCGAGGCCGTGGGCGGCCGCCGTGCAATTGCCGATTTGAGTTGGGCGCCGCAGGGCCGATTCACCGACGCGCAGCTCACGATCCGTGGGATCGGCGACGCAACGCCTTGTGCCGAATCGGCCGGTGCTCGACGCCGGCCGGACCGTCTACTCCTGGCCGGCCTGGCCAGCCACGGCCGAGTGCATCACGTGCGACGCCCCGGCCCGCGCGACCTCGGTGCGGCCGCTGCGCCGGACGAACTGGCAGGAGGCGAAGCTGAGGCCGGTGATCGCGCCGCGAAAGGTGCGGTCGTCGATCTGGGTCAACGTGAAGCAGGGGTCCACCGCCATGCCGCGCACCGAGGCGCAGACCGCCTCGCCTTTGACCCGCAGCGTTCCCGGCGGCATCGTGATGTAGCGCGCGGTGGCGCCGCCCTGGAAGCGGACAATGCCACTGACGGAGCCGTCGCCGGACACCCGTCCGGCCCCCGACGTGCCCTCGAAGCAATTGAAGGAAAAAAGCTTTCCGACCACGAGTCGGCGCGCTTCCTCAGCCTTGAGCTCGGCCGCGCGGACCGGCAGCGCGGCAACCATGCAAGCGACCGTGACAGCGATACGCAGGATCATGGCGGTCTCAACTCCTCGTTAACCTCGAATTCGTGGGCGATGATGCCCAACGAACGTGGACAAATTCTGAACGTTTACCCGATCTTGACCACAATCCGGCCGCGAACCCGGCCTTCCAGGATGTCGGCCCCTGTCGCCAGCACGCCGGGCAGGGCGACCTCGGTCGTCATCGCCTGCAGGGTGGCGCGGTCGAGATCGGACGCCAGGCGCTTCCACGCCTCGCGGCGGATCGGCTGCGGGCACATCACCGAATCGATGCCGAGCAGCGACACGGCGCGCAGAATGAACGGCGCCACCGACGCCGGAAGGTCCATGCCGCCGGCGAGGCCGCAGGCCGCGACCGCACCGCCGTAGCCCGTCATCGACAACAGGTTGGCGAGCGTGGTCGAGCCGACCGTGTCGATGCCGCCGACCCAACGCTCCCGCCCGAGCGCCCGTGCCTGGCCTGACAGCTCGGCGCGGTCGATCACCTCCGAGGCCCCGAGCCCCTTGAGGTAGTCGGACTCGGCGACCCGCCCCGTGGAGGCGACGACCTGATACCCGAGCTTGGCGAGGATTGCTATCGCGACCGAGCCGACGCCGCCGGCCGCCCCGGTGACCAGCACCGGCCCCCTCCCCGGCGCCACGCCATGGCGCTCCAGCGCCATGACGGCGAGCATCGCCGTGTAGCCGGCGGTGCCGATGGCCATGGTTTCGCGCCCGGTCATGCCGGGCGGGACCGGCACCAGCCAGTCTCCGTTCACGCGGGCCTTCTCGGCGTAGCCGCCGAGATGCTTTTCGCCGACGCCCCAGCCGTTGAGGACCACCCGGTCGCCCGGCTTCCACTCGGGATGCGACGAGATCTCCACCATGCCGACGAAGTCGATGCCCGGGATCATCGGAAAGCGGCGCACCACCGGCGCCTTGCCGGTCATCGCCAGGCCGTCCTTGTAGTTGACGGTGGACCATTCGACCCGGACCGTGACGTCGCCGTCCATCAGATCCGTCTCGTCGAAATCGACCAGCGCGGCGGTCTGGGCCTTGTCGGCCTTGTCGATCCGGATCGCCTTGAAGGTCGCCAAGACTAACGCTCCCGCCCGCGGTCGCGCGCGCATGCCGCGCAACCCCCGGATTTGTGCCGCGGACCGGGCGCGAGCGCAAGCCCGGCCCGGGAGAGCCGCGCAGCGGGGCCGATCCGAGGACAGCCGGTTGTCCGGTCGCCGAATTGAGCAAGGGCGGAGCCCGGCGAAAAAGCCGGAGTGGATGCTCGGCGTGGACCAGCTTCTGCGGTCGGGTGTGACGGCGGCCACACGTCGTTACGTCGGCGGTCGCGTAGAAGGGCAGTTGGTCGGGTTCGCCCGCCGGGCGACCGAATCAGGCACCCGGGCCGGAGCAACGCAACGATCAAGCGCTTCCTGGGGCATGGGGCATTTCAAACCAGGGGTGACGATCCATGATCTCCCAATTGGATCGAGACGGCGATTGCTCGGCGGAAACCGAGAGTTGGTCGGTTCTGATGGCGTCGTTGGCCGGCAAGGAGCGGGCGTCTGCGTCACATGCGGCGCAGGCCACCCTCCGGGGAGCGGAGGTGGACAGTGTGATCGACCGGTTGGGCATGCGGCGGTCGCCGGATCCTGTGAGGCATCCGGATCCGTTGCGCGACCTGCGAGCCTCGTCCCGGCTCGGCATGGTGGCCCGATACGGCGCCGCGGTTGCCAGCGCGGGGCTCGCGGCACTGCTGGTGGTTGCCTGGATGCCCGACCGGAATGCCGCAACCGCCGGCCGGCTGGCCGAGGCGACGCCCGCCTCGGACTCGACGGCGGCCGAGGTCGCCGAGCAATCGATGACGGCCTCACCGCGGCTCGTCTTCAGCGAGGCGGCGCCAGGCGCGCCCGGCGCCGCGCTTCCGCTCGGCATTTCGCTGGTCAACGCCACCAGCGGGGACGCTGTCGTGCTCACCGGTCTTCCCAGCGGATGGACCGTCACGACGGGCCGTCGATCGGGGGCTGCCTGGTATGTCTATGCATCCGAGCTCGGCGATTCCGCCATCCGCCCAGCCCGGCGCTTCACCGGCAGCGCGGACATCACGGTGGAGCTGCTGCACGGCGCCCGCACCGTCGATCGCCGGGCCCTGCATCTCGAATGGGCCGATGCACCGCCAAGTCACGCGACACCGGCCGCAGAGGCGCCGCCGGTCACCGGGGCTGCCAACCGCCAACTTTCGGCCGGGGAGCTGACGGCGCTGCTCGCGCGCGCTGATGAGATGACCACCAGGGGCGACCTCTCGGCTGCCCGACTTCTATTGCAACGTGCGGCCGAAGCCGGCGATGCACGCGCCGCCGCGGCGCTCAGTGCCGTCGCCGATCCGGCCGCGGCTGCGGCGAAGCCGGGGGCGGGAACAGGTCTCGCCCGCGATCGGATCGAGGATCGCGATCGGACGGCGACACCCTCGCCTCGCCGGGCGAAGCTTCCATCTAGCACAACCAAACCGCGCGTCGACGTGCCTCGCCCGGTTGTCGGGCTCACCTTTTTCCGATCGATGTGACGGATCAAAGTGGGGCCTCGGGAAGTCGGCGTGCGGCGGCGGTCCGGCATGACCTCGTTACCATTCGGCCGGCGAAGCCGGGCTCGGTCGACACGCTGCGGGATCGTGACGTGGGCGGACGCTGCGCCCACCGCCGTCAAGCACTGCCGGCAAATCGCGCGGACAGGCGGTTCACCTCGGCATCGTCGAGCTTGCTCACCAGCGGCGCGATCGGGTCGATGGGCCGTCCGCCATCCGCCGCGAGCAGCTGCTCGGCCGGTTGCGCCGGCCAGCGGGGCACCGGCGTCTCGTCGCCGAACAGGCGCAGGACCCGGCCGGCGAGGTCGGGGACGATGCTCCAGGCGACGACGGCGCCGAGACGCACCAGGGCGAGGGCGGTGCGGGTGGCGACGGCCGCCCGTTCGCGATCCGACGCGACCGATGCCCACGGTGCGGCTTCCTGAAGATACGCATTGGCACGCGACCAGATGGCGCGGGTTTCGGCGGCGGCGCGGCGCAGCTCGACGGCCTCGTGATGAGCACGGAGGCGATCGACGCATTCGCCGATCTCCGCCGCCAAACAGCGCTCGCGCTCGCCCGGCTCGCCGCCGGTCGGCACGTGCCCGTCGAACGCCTGGGCGGCAAACCGGATGGTGCGGTTGACCAGGTTGCCGAACACGTCGGCGAGATCCTTGTTGGTGTCGGTGGCGAAGCGGCGGACCGAAAAATCCACGTCCGCGGTCTCCGGCGCGTTGGCGATCAGCCACCAGCGCCAGCGGTCGGCGG
>JBEKZK010000132.1:0-9270 GCA_049509935.1 Xanthobacteraceae bacterium
ATGGAATGAAGAGGTGCCCATACATCATATCGAGTTCTGTTGCGTACCTCAACAACTCCTCCTTGGTGGGATTGGGCTTCATTCTGTAGAATCTATTCCACTCTATGCGCAATTTACTAAGGTGAAGGTCGTCCTTCGAGGCGTTGGGGATTCCGCGCAAGTTTTCGAGCGAATGCAACTCCTGCCAAGTGACGACGCCAGGATGACGTTCGAGCATCGCCTGTTCAACGGCATGATGTACCTGGACTTTGCCCTCAAGATCTGGATATGCCTTGAAGAACGTCTCGCGATAGCGTTTTGATGTCGCTTTTCCTAACCGGGCCCCGGCGTACTGCCCCGCCGAATCGGAAACGGCGCGCGATGGGGCGCCGCTGGCGGGGGGAGCCTGCCGGCTCGTGTCGCCGAGTCCTTCTGGTGGCGGCCCACGCTTCTCGCCGCCAGGTTCGGATGCGGGGGTCTGTTTCGCAGCTCCTCCGCCGGACTTGGTGGTCCGGCGCGATCCGGGCGGAGGCGGACCGAACGGCAGGATCGCGGCGGATATGCCGAAGTCGGGAAGCGTCCACGGCAGCCCGTTGTCGTAGGATCGTTCGGCCAGGTACGCCTTCTTCTCCGCGGCCGACATCCGGGCGACGGCGGCGCGTTGCTCGGCGATCTCCTCGTCTGCTCGGCGCGCCAGCGCCATACGTGCCGCCCCCAGCTCGCGGCCGTAGCCCATGTGGGTGACGAGCTTGCCGAACGCCTCCTGCCCGACGAGACCGAACATATTGCTTGCGCGTTGAAATCACGCCCTTATTCTGCGTTCCGCACCTCGTCGGGAGTTGCGCATGGCAAACCTCTGGGCTCGCAAGCCGATCGCAGCGCTCGAGGCGGAGGCGGGCGACCTCGAGGTGCAGGCGATGACCACCCACGACGGCGTGCCGCTCAAGCGCACCCTGTCGGCCCTCAATCTCGTCGCGCTGGGGATCGGCGCCATCATCGGCGCCGGCATCTTCGTGCTGACCGGGCACGCCGCCGCCGTGAATGCCGGGCCGGCGATCGGTCTCTCCTTCATCCTCGGCGGCATCGCCTGCGCGTTTGCCGGCCTGTGCTACGCCGAGATGGCCTCGACCGTGCCGATCGCCGGCAGCGCCTACACCTACGCGTACGCCACGATGGGCGAGTTCATCGCCTGGATCATCGGCTGGGATCTCGTTCTCGAATATGCGCTGGGCGCCACCACGGTGGCGATCGGCTGGTCCGGCTATGTCACCAGCTTTCTCAAGGACCTCGGTATCGTGCTGCCCGCCGGGCTCACCGGCGCGCCGTTCGCCTACGACGCGGCGCACCAGGCCTGGACAGCGTCCGGCGCGGTGCTCAACGTTCCGGCGATGCTGGTGATCGTCGGCATCTCGGCCCTGCTGGTCGTCGGGGTCCACGAATCGGCGCGGGTCAACAACATCATCGTCGTCATCAAGGTGTCCATCGTCCTGATCTTCGTCGTCACCGCGATGTGGTCGTTCACGCCCGCGAACTGGGTGACGGCGGACAATCCGAGCGGGGCGTTCATCCCTCCCAACAAGGGTCCGGGCGAGTTCGGCTGGAGCGGCATCGTGCGCGGCGCCGCCGTGGTGTTCTTCGCCTATATCGGGTTCGACGCGGTCTCCACCGCCGCCCAGGAAGCGAAGAACCCGAAGCGCGACATGCCGATCGGCATTCTCGCCTCGCTCGCCGTCTGCACCATCCTGTACGTGGCGGTCGGCTTCGTGCTCACGGGAATCGTTCCCTACGACAAGCTCAACGTGCCCGATCCGATCGCCGTCGGCATCGATGCGATCGGCCTGCGCTGGCTGGCGCCGATCGTCAAGCTCGGCGCCATCCTCGGCCTGACCTCGGTCATCCTCGTCATGCTGCTCGGTCAGGCCCGCATCTTCTATGCGATGAGCCATGACGGGCTGCTGCCGCCGGTCGTCGGCCGGGTGCATCGCAGGTTTCGCACGCCGTACGTCACCACGATCGTCACCGGTCTGATCGTGACCATCCTGGCGGGCCTGCTGCCGATCGGTCTCGTCGGCGAGCTGGTCAGCATCGGCACGCTGTTCGCCTTCACCATCGTGTGCATCGGCGTCGTCGTCCTGCGCCGCATCGCGCCCGATCTGGCCCGGCCGTTCACGACGCCGGCGGTCGCCCTCGTCGGGCCGGCGGGAGCCGCGGCGGCGCTGTTCCTGATGTCCGGCCTTCCGCTCGATACCTGGATCCGGTTCGTCGTGTGGCTCGCCATCGGCCTCGCGATCTACCTGGTCTACGGTGCAAGGCACAGCCGGCTCGGCGCGCTGCCCGACGGCCGGCCGGCGGCGGCCGCCTGAGGCTCTGCTGGCCAAGCGTCTTTCGCGCAACGAGCGAGGGTGGATGGCCGGGACAGCCTTGCCACGATGTAGTAGCATGTCGTGACATCCGGCAGCCGCATCGGGAGGATGAGGATGACGACGGCGCTCGAAGGCAGGGAGCTCACGCAGGTCGGTCCGGGAACCGTGATCGGTGCACTGATGCGGCAGTACTGGATTCCGGCGGCGCTGTCCTCGGAGCTCGTGCGCGATGGCGCGCCGCTGCGTCTGATGCTGCTCGGCGAAAAGCTGATCGCGTTTCGCGACAGCGCCGGCCGGGTCGGCGTGATGGACCATCGCTGCCCGCACCGCTGCGCCTCGCTGTTCCTCGGACGCAACGAGGAGGGCGGGATCCGCTGCGTCTATCACGGCTGGAAGTTCGACGTCGCCGGCAACTGCATCGACATGGCGAGCGTGCCGCCGCACCAGGACTTCAAGCACAAGGTGAAGGCGAGGGCCTACCGCGCCGTCGAGCGCGCCGGGGTCGTCTGGGTCCACATGGGTGCGGGCGCCGCGGCGCCGCCGCTGCCGGCGCTGGAGATTCTCGACGTTCCCGACGACGAGATCAACGTCAGCTTCATCCAGCGCGACTGCAACTATCTGCAGGCGCTCGAGGGCGAGATCGACACCGCGCACTTCGGGTTCCTGCACGCCGGCCACGTCGACCCGGACGATGTGCCGGAGGATGACCCGGTCTACAACACGGTCACCAGCCGCGCTCCGGAGTACCATGTCACCGATACCGCCTGGGGCACGCAGTACGGTGCCTATCGGCCGGCCGGCCCCGGTCGCAACTACTGGCGTTGCGCCAGCTTCCTGTTTCCGTTCTGGACCCTGGCGCCCAACGGCGAGTTCGGCAGCCACCTGCACGCCCGCGCCTGGGTGCCGCTCGACGACGGCCACACCATGTTCTGCTTCCTGTGGTGGAAGCGCGGCACCTCGGCGATGACGCTGCCGCAGCCGGCCTTCAAGGACGGCAGGCCGATCGGCGGCACCGGGCGCGGCAACAAATATTTGCCCAACACCACCGACTGGCTCGGCCGCTGGCGGCTCGCCGCCAACGCCGGCAACGACTGGAGGATCGACCGCGCGGCCCAGCGCGACAACACGATCTACAGCGGGATCGAGGGCATCCACCTGCAGGATCAGGCCATCACCGAGAGCATGGGGCCGATCGTCGACCACGAGCTCGAGCATCTGGCGCCGTCGGATCAGATGATCACGCGCACCCGCCGGCGCCTGCTGACGGCGGCCCGCGCGCTGCGCGACGGCGGCGTGCTGCCGCCCGGCGTCGAGGACCCCGAGGTGTTTCGCGGGGCGCGCAGCGGGTACTTCGTCAGCGCCGACGCACGCTCCTGGCAGGAGGTCTATGCGAGCCAGCTGGCCGCGGCGGTGCGTCCGCCGCCGACCCCGTTGCGTGCGGCGGAGTAGGGCGCTGCGGTAGAACGCGTGGTCTCGACGCTCGCGGTCATCCTGTGCGCCGTCGCGGCCGTGGTCCTGTGGACACCGCCGGGTCTCGCGATCATGCGGCGGATCGTTCCGTCGCTGGCATGGCCGTTGGCGCCGGCGCTGGGCTTTGCCGTCCACGGCGCCGCGACCCTGCCGATCTATCTGCTGGTCGGATTTTCGTTGCCGGCGGTGGTGACCGTTGCGGCGCTCACGCTGATCGCGAGCATCGCGGCGCTGGCCGGCTCGCGACGGTTGGGCAGCGACGACACCGTGCGCGTTCCGGTGCTGGCGATCGCCGCGGCCGCGCTGGTGGCGGTCGTGCCGGCCCTGTCGGTCCTGCCGAAGGATGTGGCCGACGGGGTGGTGCTGGCCGGCCCGATCTTCGATCACGCCAAGGCGGCCATCATCGACGAGATGGTGCGGTCCGGGCTGCCGCCGACCAATCCGTTCTTCTCCGCGCCGTCGCGCCTCGCCTACTACTATCTCTGGCACTTCGGCGCCGCCGAGCTTGCGCTGCCGCTGCACGCGACCGGGTGGGAGGCCGATGCCGCGATGACGTGGTTTGCGGCGTTCGCATCGCTCACCCTGATGATGGGGCTGGCGACCTGGCTATCCGGGCGGACCTCGGCGGCCTTCCTGGTGCCGCTGCTCTGCCTCGCCGCGTCGATGCGCCCGTGCCTGCACTGGTTGTTCGGACCGCGGCTGCTCTACACGTACATCCTGCCGCCCAGCGGGTTCGCGGGCTGGCTGTTCCAATCCGCCTGGGTCCCGCAGCATCTCACGTCCGCCTCGTGCGTGGTGCTCGCGGTGTTTCTGATCGTGCGGCTGGCGACGACAGCATGTCCCGGCGAAGTGGATCCGGTTCGCCGATCGAGGACATGCGCCGACAAGGAATCTACAGCGCTTCCCGGGGCGATGCGCCGCAACAAATGGTTCGCTAGGACCGGGAAGCGCTGTAGTCCGAGCCCGATCGTCGTGGCGACGCTGGCGCTGGTCGTGGCCGCAGGCTTCGAGACCTCGACCTGGGTCGGCGGAGTGACGTTTGCGACCGCCGCGCCGATCATCGGCATCGTCCTGCTGCTCGGTCATGGGCCGCGCCTGCGGTTCCTCGTCGGCGCGACAATTGCGGCGGCCCTGGCGCTGGTCCTCGTCGCGCCGCTCGCCCTCGACCAGTATGCGGCGACCGCGGCACGCGGCGGCGGCTCCGCGCTTGCCGTCGAGCCCATCGGGGTGTTCGAGGATTTTGTCTCGGAGAACTTCACCGCGATCATCGACCTGCCCGGCTATTGGCTGCTGCTGATGCCGATCGAATTTCCGGCGATCTATCTGACCGGCGCGGTGGCCCTGGCGCAGCTCGTCAGGCTTAAAGTTCTCGACGCGGCACGCAAGGCCGCGGCGCTGGCGTTCGCCTGCCTGATCGGAGTGAGCTTGGTGATGGCCTGGCTGATCGCCAGCACGATCGGCGAGAACGACGACCTCGGATGGCGCGCCATCCTCCCCGGCGCGCTGGGGCTCACGATCTTTTCCGCCGTCGGCCTGTCCGGATGGCTCGCCTCGCGCTTCCGGCTCGCCATGGCGGCGGGACTTGCAGCCGTGCTGCTGGGGCTGCCCGACGGGGCCTGGCTGACCTATCAGTATGCGGTCGGCCTGCCGCGGCCCGGGCGGGCAGACTTTGCCGCCACGCCCGCCATGTGGGAGGCGGTGCGCCGGCATTCGACGCCACAGGACCGGATCGCCAACAATCCGCTGTTCCTCCGCGACATGACGATCTGGCCGGTCAACATCTCATGGGCGCTGCTGTCGAACCGCCGGTCGTGCTGGGCCGGCAAGGAGCTGGCGCTCGCCTTCGCGTCGCTCTCCGACGAGCAGCGCGACGACGTCGAGGCGCAGTTCGTTCGCGTGTTCGCTGGCACCGGCACGCAAGACGACGTGCAGAACCTCGCGCTCCGCTACGACTGCCGCATCGCCGTGGTGACCAGATGGGACGAGGCGTGGACCAGCGACCCGTTCGCCGCGAGCCCGCTCTACCGCCTGGTCGAGGCGGACCGCGATCGATGGCGAATCTACCAGTTACGGTGAGGCTTCCCGGCCGGCGCAAAGGGCGCTAACGTCCCGTGACGCTTTCGCTGAAACGACGCCGACACACGGGATCCGATCACGGGAGGACTGCAATGAATCGCGCGTCCGGCGCAGTCACACTGCTCGTCGCCACACTGGCGTGTCATGTGGCGTGGGCCGAGTCGCTCGCGCCCGCCAAGCCCGAGGACGTCGGGCTGTCCACCGAGCGGCTGGAAAAAATCGGCCAGGTCTTCAAGCAGGACATCGCGGCGGGCAGGATCCCGGGCGTCGTCGTGATGATCGCCCGTCGCGGCCGGCTCGCCTACGCGGAGAGCTTCGGGTTCCAGGACAAGGACAAGGGAACGCCGCTTTCCAAGGACGCGATCTTTCGCGCCTATTCGATGACCAAGCCGCTGGTCGCGGTCGGCGCGATGGCGCTGGTGGAGGACGGCCGCATTCAGCTCACCGACCCGGTGTCGAAGTTCCTGCCCGAGTTCCAGAACCTGCAGGTCAGCGTCCCGGCGAGCGACGGGCTCGGTCAGCCGATCTGGCGGCTCGTCCCGGCGGATCGCGCGCCGACCGTCCAGGACCTGCTGCGCCACACCGCCGGGCTCGCCTATGGCGAGATCACCGGCAACAGGCTCGTCAAGGACGCCTACGCCAAGGCCGGGCTCTACAAGCCGGATTTCGACTACAACGCCACCGACCTGACGCCGTCGGAGGAGGTCGAGCGGCTCGCCAAGGCGCCGCTCGCCTACCAGCCCGGAACCGTGTGGGAGTACAGCCTCGCGATCGACCTGCTCGGTCGCGTGGTGGAGAAGGCGTCGGGCAAGCGGCTCGGCGACTTCCTCGAGGAGCGGCTGTTCAAGCCGCTGGCCATGGTCGACACCGGCTTCTGGGTTCCGCCCGGAAAACTGTCCCGTCTCGCCGAGGCCTTCCCCAAGGATCCGGCGACCGGCAATCCGAATCGGCTGCTCGACGTCTCGCAGCAGCCGCGCAACGATTCCGGCGGTGCCGGGTCGGTGACGACCGCGAGCGACTATCTGCGCTTCGCCGAAATGCTGCTCGAGGGTGGCAGGCTCGACGACGCCCGCATCCTCAGCCGATCGACGGTCGCGCTGATGACGTCCGACCAGCTCGGGCACCGCGTCAGGCACGACGTCACGCCGGGCGAGCTGCTCATGGGGGTCTACGGCTACACCTTCGGGCTGAGCTTCGCGGTGCGCGAGCAGCCCGGCATCGCCGCCGTTCCCGGATCGCAGGGCGAGTTCATGTGGGCCGGCTATGCGGGCACGTTCTTCTGGGTCGATCCCAAGGAGCAGCTCGCCGTGGTGATGATGACCCAGGCGCCGGGGCCGCCGCGGGCGTATTTCCGCCGCCAGATCAAGCAGCTGGTGTACCAGGCGATCGTCGATTGATGCATCCCCGGAAGAGCCGATGGAGCAAGCCCAGGAGCTTTCGCCGGCGATCCGGGCGCAGTGGCCGTACCCGCCGCGCTTCGCGCGGGTCAACGGCTGGCGCATGCACTATGTCGACGAGGGCAGCGGCGACCCTGTCGTGCTGCTGCACGGCAACCCGACCTGGGGCTTTCTGTACCGCGACGTGATCGGCCCGCTGGTGCGCTCGGGGCGCCGTGTGATCGTGCCCGACATGATCGGGTTCGGCCTGTCGGAAAAGCCGACCCGCGAGCAGGCGCACTCGCTCGACGGTCACGCCGCCAATCTCACGGCGCTGATGCGCCGGCTCGATCTGAAGCGGATCGCGCTGGTCTGTCATGACTGGGGCGGCCCGACCGGCCTGTCGTTTGCGCTGAGCAACCCGGAGCGGATGCGGGCCCTCGTCATCATGAGCACCTGGGCCTGGCCGTTGCCGCCGGCCGAGTTCCACACCCGCATCTTCCCGTGGCGCATGATGCACGCGCCACTTGTCGGCCCCTATCTGCTCGGGCGCCACAACGCGCTCGCCGGCCGCGGCGTCTATCTCTCGGTCGTCGACCGCGAAAAATTCCGTCGCTCCGCGCAGGACGCCTACGAGGCGGTTCTCCCCGATCCCGCCTCCCGTCTGCTGACCTGGGTGTGGCCGCGCTGGATCCCGCTCGACGACGGCGCCCGCGCATTGGCGCGCTTCCGCTGGCTGGAGCAGGAGCTCGCCGGATCGCGGCTCCCCGCCCTCATCATCTGGGGCCGCGAGGACGACGTGTTCGATGCCGCCATCTTCTCGGCGCGGTTCAAGCAGTTGCTGCCGCACGCCGAAGGTCCGCATCTGGTGACCGGGCGCCACTTCCTGCAGGAGGATTCAGGCCCCGAGATCGCCCGGCTCGTCGCCGCCTTCCTCGACCGCATCGGGCCGCAGGCGAGATGATCGTGAGCGCGGTCGCCGTCGTGAACGCGCCGGATCTGACGGGCAAACGTCTCGCCTTCGCGCTCGCCGAGGACCGCGTCGGCCACTATCCCGAGTTCCGCGCCTTCTTCGTCCGCACCTTCGACCTCGACCGGGTCGGACTGGCTGCGCCGGGCCATGTCAGGGCTCCTTCCGGCCTGACCTACGCGCTGGTCTTCATCGGGCGCAGCGGCGAGGCGTTTCCCAGCGGGCTCGAGATTTATGCCGTCGTCGATGCGCTCGAGCCGATCGAGGAGGAGACGCTCGACCGTGACCTCTGGGCCATCCTGCGGTGGATGGCGGAGGGCGTCGGCGGGGACTGGACGGTCGCGGATCTCGACGCGACCGGAAGGCTCTATCGGATCCCGGCGGTCGGGATGTCCTGACGGAGCCCCACGGCCCGCCTGCCGTCCGAACAGGCGGCACTTCCGCGGAACACAAGATTTTGAATCGTTTCCAGTGCGCCGATGCTGATTGAATGATCGGCAGTAGCAGCTGTTGCACGTGGTGGAGCGGCTCTTGTCGCAAACAGCAGGCACCGGAGGACAGGTCATGGATACGATGTCACGACGAAAGATCATCACCACCGCCGCCGGCGGCCTGCTGACCGCGACCGCGGCGAGCGCGCAGACCACGGAGCCTATCCCGCAGCCGCGGCGGCCCGGCCATGGCGGCACCGATCCCGGTCCCCGCAACGTGATGCGGGACCGGCAGAATCCCGACATCCTGGTCCCACCCTCCACCGACCACGGCACGTTGCCCAACCTTCGTTTCTCGTTTTCCGATTCTCACGTGCGGCAGGAGACCGGCGGCTGGACCCGCCAGGTGACGGTGCGCGAGCTCGGGATCTCGAAGAACATCGCCGGCGTCAACATGCGTCTGAACGCCGGCGGCGTGCGCGAGCTGCACTGGCACAAGGCCGCCGAGTGGGCCTACATGCTCTATGGCAGCGCGCGGATCACGGCGATCGACGCACAGGGCCGCAATTTCGTCGACGACGTGGGCGTCGGCGATCTGTGGTATT
>JBEKZK010000133.1:0-9267 GCA_049509935.1 Xanthobacteraceae bacterium
GCCGAGCTGCGCCGCAAGGTCGACACCATCCGTGACGGGTTCAAGAGATACGCCGGGCAGTTCACTGCCATCGTGGAGGCCAAGCGCACGCTCGGCCTCGACGAGAATTCCGGGCTCGAGGGCAAGCTGCGCGGCTCCGTGCACCAGATCGAGTCCAGGCTCAACGAGTTCCAGGAGCCGGCGCTGCTGGTCACGATGCTGATGATGCGGCGGCACGAGAAGGACTTCATGCTCCGCCGCAATGTCAAATACGGCGACGAGATCAGGAAGCGCGCGTCCGAATTCGCCGACGGCCTGGCCGCTACCGGCATTGCGGACACCGACAAGGCCGATCTGCTGAAGAAGCTCGACGCCTACCAGCACGACTTTTTCGCCTGGATGGATGCGGCGGTGATGCTCGGCGACGCGCAGAAGGCCACATCCGAGGCCTATGCGTCGATCGAGCCGGAAATCGACGCTGCCCTGGCGTCGATCGAGCAGCTGTTCGCCGCCGCGACTGCATCGAGCGAGGCGTCGGTGGCGGCGACCAGGCAGCAGATGCAGATTGCCATCATCGCCATCATCGCCGCGGTCTCGGCGTTCGGGCTTCTGATCGGCCGTGCGGTGTCGCGGCCGCTCACCGCAATGGTCGGCGCGATGGGCGAGCTCGCCAAGGGAAACTACGCCGTGGTCCTGCCGGGACTAGGCCGCCGGGACGAGATCGGCGACATGGCGCAGACGATGGAGGTCTTCCGCGGCAATGCCATCGAGCGCGAGAAGCTGCAGGCGGAAAGCGCCGCCATGATGGAAGAGGCGGCGCAGCGCCGGCTGCAGATGGAAAGGATGGAGCGCGAGAAGGCCGAGCAGGATCGCCGTGCCGCGGCCGACCGCGAGGCCGCGACCGCCGAGGTGATGCAGGAATTCGACGCCACCGTCGGCGGCATCGTCGCCGCCGCGATGGCGGGCGACTTCTCCCGGCGCGTCCCGCTCGACGGCAAGGACGGCGTCATCCGCAATCTGGCCGCCGCGCTCAATACCATGTGCGACAACCTCGCAGAAGTGTTCGACGACGTGGTGCGCATGCTCGGTGCGCTCGCCGAGGGCGATCTGACGCCGCGTATCACGGCGGACTATCGCGGCGCCTTCGCGACCCTGAAGGACAACGCCAATACCACGGCGCAGCGCCTGGCCGAGACCATGACGCAGATCAAGTCGGCCGCCGGCGAAGTCTCCAGCGCCTCGGCGGAGATCTCGAGCAGCACCACCGACCTGTCGCGGCGCACCGAGGAGCAGGCCGCCAGCCTGCAGGAGACGTCGGCATCCCTGGAACAGATCTCCGCGACGGTGCAGAAGAATGCCGAGAACGCCCAGCAGGGCAACCGCCTGACGTCGACCACCCGGGACGCCGCCGACCGCGGCGGCGCCGTGGTGGCGAATGCCGTGGCGGCGATGGCGCGGATCGCCGACTCCTCGGGCCGCATCGCCGACATCATCGGCGTCATCGACGAGATCGCGAGCCAGACCAACCTGCTGGCGCTCAACGCCGCGGTCGAGGCGGCGCGCGCCGGCGATGCCGGCCGCGGCTTCGCGGTGGTGGCCTCCGAAGTCCGCAGCCTGGCGCAGCGCTCCTCGAAGGCGGCCCATGACATCAAGGCGCTCATCGCAGCGAGCGCCGGCCAGGTGCAGGAGGGCGTCGACCTCGTCAACCGCGCCGGCCAGTCGCTCGCCGAGATCATGACCTCGATCAAGAGCGTCGCCGCGATCGTCGCCGACATCGCCAATTCCAGCGTCGAGCAGTCCTCCGGCATCCAGCAGATCAACAAGGCGATGACGATGCTGGACGAGGTGACGCAGCAGAACTCGGCCCTGGTCGAGGAGAACGCCGCCACCGCCAAGATGCTGGCGGAGCAGTCGGCAACCATGAACGGTCAGGTCGCCATGTTCCGCGTCGACGACGGCGACACCGGGGCGGCGTCGCCCAGGCCCGCGGCCCGCAACCCGCGTGGCCGTTCGATGCCCCGCCGCGCCACGGCGTGAGTCAAGGCGATTGCAGGAGAGTCTTGGGGTCATAGGCGCTAGGATAAGAAATCACCGCGCTCTCAGCGTCGTCATCGCCCGGCTTGCAGGCAAGTCGGACCTTGTCCGACTTGCAACTTCAAAGGATCCGGAACTCGGCGTGAGCCGAGTTCCGCTGGCGACCCAGTGGCCGAGAGCCCTCGAAATAGCGCACTGCGATATCTCAACTGGCCACCGTGATGACTGGGTCGCCCGCTTGAAGCGGGCGATGACGACGTTGCTAGGTGTTGGGATCTCAACCTAGCGCTTACGAGTGTTGGGTGAGGCGGTTGCCGCCCCTCATTCGCGGAGCAGGCGATCGCGATGGGCGGCCTTGTCGAGGTTTTTCGCCTCGGCGAGCCCGATCGGGTCGATCAGCCTGGTCGAATTCAGGTCGGCGTCGGTAAAATCGGTGCCCGAAATCGTGACCCCGACGAGACGGGCGCCGCCGAGATCGGCACCCGCGAGCGAGGCGCCGCTGAGGTCTGTTCCATCGAGCGAGGCAAATTCCAGGCTCGCACGGCCGAGATTGGCGCCGCGGGCGTCGGCGCGGTCGAGCCTCGCCGATGCCAGGACGGTTCGCATCAGCCCCATGGACTGGTTCTTCATGTCGGCGCTCATGTTGGCGCCGGCGAGCGAGGCGCCGACCAGGCTCGCCCCGGTGAGGTTGGCGGCGATGCGCGCCCCCTCCAGGTCGGCCCCGTCGAGCCGTGCGCGCTGCATCTGCGATGACAGCATGCTGGCGCCCCTGAGGCTCGCGCGGCTGAGATCCGCTTCGAGCAGGAACGCCTGATCGAGAACGGCACCGTCGAGCCTGGCGCCGGCGAGGCTGGTGCGGTTGAGCCGCGCCGCGCGCAGCACCGCGTGCGACAGGTCGAGACCCGTGAGGTCGAGACCCGACAGCCTCTTGCCGGTGAGGTCGGCGGGCCGGCCGCCGGCGGCGGCCATCACGGCCTCGAGCTCGCTCCGCGTCATCTCCGCCGACATCATCTCCGGCGAATCGAGGTCGATGTAGCGCGTCATGTCCTGGGCCGGGGCCGCGACGGCGAGGCCGCAGGCGATCGCGACGCCGATCAGATGGGTGCGCATCATCAACCTCTCGCGCACAGGGGGCTGAACGGAATTGCAGCCCGGCGAGCAGAGCGACATCCTCACTACGATGGATGCCCGTTCCCCGGCAAGTCTCACGTGTGATAGGTCTCTATCCCAGAGGTTTGCGCCAGCGGTAATCGCCATGAGCGTCATGGAAACAGCAGGCCGGCGCAACCTATTCGGCATCCTCGGCGGCCTGGAGCGCCTCGCGTATCTCGTTCACCAACTGACGCGCCTGCTCCTTGCCGGTCCGCGTCCTGGCGGTGCGGGCGCGGACGATCATGACGGGCAGCACGCGCCGAAGGCAGGCTTGCATGAGGTGAAACGCGTCGCGTAACGGTATCTTGGTCATGCCATGGTCATCGAATTGAGCACGCTCACATCAAGTCGTCAGTTGCGCTTGCCGTTCCCGCCGGAGCTTGGCGGCAGCGTGCAAGACACGTGGTGCTTGAAGCCCGGTCGCCAATCGTTCTTCGTCAACTGAGGATGGCGCACTGCCCATCCTACGTCAGCCCCGTGGGTTGATCGCCGGACGATGCCTGCGAGGAGCAAACATTGCCTATTCGGCAAAAGCGGCGGATTGATGTATTTGATGATCCCGCCGTTCGCATCCGTTGGTATTTTTACCCACGAATGCCACCGGCGTCCCCGACGACTCCGGCGTGTCAGCTGTTTGCTCGACACGAGACCGCTGTAGCGGCGCCCGCCCACACGCCCTGGGCGCCAATGGTTTTCTCATCGCGTATATCCATTCCCCGACCGTCTTAACTACGAGTATTGTTTGTTGTTGCAATGACCAACCACGAACGCCCTTGATGGCCCGTGACTTTCCCGAGAACCAGTCGAGCGCCCCGGGCTGGATGGAGCTCTGCCTCGTGTCGACCGCCTCGCCGCACGTCATCGTCGTCGGAAACCACAAGGGCGGAAGTGGCAAGTCCACGGTCGCGATGCACATCATCGTCGCCCTGCTCAAGTGCGGGCGGCAGGTTGCCTCGTTCGATCTCGACGTCAGACAGCGATCGCTGACCCGCTACATCGACAACCGCCGGGAGTGGGCGCAGCAGAACGGACAGAGCCTGGAGCTGCCCGAGCATCGGTCACTCTCGGCTCCGGCGCTGTTCGGCGCCCAGACGGACCGCACCGGCGACCGGATCGGGTTCTGCGCTGCGCTCGGCGCGGTGCAGCATGGCTTCGACTATGTCGTGATCGATACTCCGGGCGGCGCCGATCATCTGAGCCTGCTGGCCCACGGGATGGCGGATACGCTGGTCACGCCGATCAACGACAGCTTCGTCGATCTCGACGTGATCGCCGCGGTGAGCGCGGTCGGCGACGCGCCGTGCGAACCGTCCTGGTATGCCGGCAACGTCGCCGCCGCGATGGCGAGCCGCAGCCGGGTCTGCGGCCGGTCGACCGACTGGATCGTCATGCGGAACCGGCAATTGCGCAGCGGCCCGCACCATCGTCAGCCGGTCGCCGAGGTGCTCGAGATGCTGGCGCCGCGGCTCGGTTTCCGCATCGCCGCCGGGCTCTCCGAGCGCGTCGTCTATCGGGAGTTCTTTCCCTTCGGTCTCACCGCCCTCGACCCTCTCGAGGGACGGCTGCTGGGCGTGTCCCCCAGCCTCTCCCACGTCATGGCGCGCATCGAGGTCCGCCAGCTGGTGGAAGCGCTCGTTCTGCCCGTCGGTCGCGCTGAACCGCCCGGCGGCGTCGAGCCCGAGACCGGCACGACGCGCGACCTGCAGCCGACGGCACCCGAGCCTGCGCCGGGCCCGGCGAGCATGGCTGCCGCCGGCAGATCGTGACCAGGCGACCCATTGCGCGGCCCGGCGATGCGCGTGTATCGTCGGCTTTAGACAGCCGACGGGAGACGCCTCCGATGAAGTCCATGCACCATGCCGTTGCCGCTGCCTTTGCCGTCGCGTTGGGCGTGTCGTCGGCTCACGCCACCGTCATCGATCTCTCGGCCATGCAGTGCCAGCAGTTCCTCAAGAGCAGCAAGGACGACATCGGCGTCATTCTCACCTGGTTGAACGGCTACTATCGCGAGGAGGACGATCCGCCGGTCATCGATACCGACAAGTTCGTGGCCGACTCCAAGCAGCTCGCGGAGTATTGCGCCGCCAATCCGACGATTGGCCTGATTACGGCGGCCGACAAGCTGTTCGCGGCGAAGAAGTAGCCCGCAGCATCGGGCGCGTGCTTGCCTGCAAGACGCCGTGGAAACGTCGCAGGCCGCGCTGATCGCTGCTGTCGCGACACCCGTCGTTTGCCGCGGATCGACCTGGATCCGGATGACGCGGAGCGAGATCCGGGAGCGGCGGTGCCGCGTGGCCGGCGCCTTCCCGTATTTCACCGCGCCCCATGCGGGCTACGGCAGATCTGCTACAGCATGTCCCGGCGAAGCCCGCCCTCGGGCTTGACCCGGGGGTGGACCCGGTTCGCCGATCAAGGACATGCGCAACAAGGGGATCTGCAGCGCTTCCCGGGTCGAGGTGCCGCAACAAGTGGTTCACTATGACCGGGAAGCGCTGTAGCCGGGCGGGATGACCAGGACGTCGCCCGACCTGACCATGGCGTTGCGATCGATCCCGTTGAACCGGGCGATGTCGGCGACCGACAGGCCGTAGCGGCGCGCGATCGACCACAGGGTTTCGTTGCGGGAGACGACATGGACGACGAGACCGCCCGCGGCCGTGCGCCGCGGCGACGTCGATCCGGTGATGTCGCCCTGGGCCGACGGATTGCGCGACGCGCCGGCGCCCGCCGCCTCCACGGGGCCGCGCGACTTCAGCGCCAGCATGACGACGAGCCCGGTCACGATCACGACCGCGAACCGCAAGCCGACCACGCGGCGAAGCGACCACAACATCACGGATGCCCCCCAACAAAATGGCCCAGGATCCGCTGCCGGCGTCGAGACCGCGCGTCGATCAGGTGTTGCAGGATCGTCGCAACAGCGTAAATGATCGGATAATTTTGTCCGCTGCGGCCCGGCGCCGAACAAAAAAATTCGGCTTCCGGTGCGTCAATCAGGCTTGTTTGGGCGCCGGGTCCTTGGCCTTCTGAACATTTTCCCGGGTCGACACCCACTTGGCGTGCTCCTGCGAGATCAGGCCCTCGGTGCGATCCGCGAGCAGCGCCGGCGCCTGGCTCGCATCGGCGTACGGGCCCGCATGGGCGAGGAACAGATATTTTTCGTGCTTCAAGGCCTCGCCGGTCGAGCGATAGCTGATCCAGTTGGCCTGATATTGATTGAGCTGCTGCAGCCCCTCGACGATGAGAATGATGAGGCCGAGCACCGCCGATATCCTCCCCGGCTCGGGCAGACCGAACGCCGCCACCAGCGGAATGAGCCCGGCGGTCACCAGCTGGAGCACCTTGAGCGCCTTGAACCAGCGCTGGGCGTGCAGGCTCTTGCCGTCGTACCAGGCGATCTGGTCATCGAGCCTGGTCATGGCCGCCGGCGGCTTCTCATCCATGGCATGTCCTGTCTGGGGATCCGACAACCCAGGCTAGCATCGATGGCGCCGATTTGGTAGCTTTTCGCAGGCTCGCGACCATATCGCGGCGCGTGGCGGCGCGTCGACCGGAGGTTGTTCCGATGAATGTCTGACACATGCTCCAGCAGGAAACGCCATGCCATCCAGCCCACGTGCGTTCGTCATCATGCCGTTCGGCCGCAAGAAGGCCGCCGACGGGACCGAGATCGACTTCGACGCGATCTACGACAAGCTGCTGGCGCCCGCCGTGGTGGCGGCCGGCCTGACGCCGCACCGCGCCGATGCGGAGCGCCGCAGCGGCTCGATCCACGCCGACATGTTCCAGGAGCTGCTGCTGGCCGAGTTCGTCATCGCCGATCTCACGATCGACAATCCCAACGTCTGGTACGAATTGGGCGTGCGGAATGCTCTGAGGAACAGCGGCGCCGTGCTCACCTATGCGCTGCGCGATCGCCTGCCCTTCGACATCGCCGGCCAGCGCATGCAGCGCTACACGCTCACCGGCGGCACGCTGGATCCGGCCAAGCTCGACGACGAGCGCCGGGCGCTCGGCGCGATGATCGTCGCCACCGTCGGGGACTGGCGCGGCCGGCGGTCGAGCCCGGTCTATCAGCAGCTTCCCAGCCTGAAGGAGCCGGACTGGAAATCGCTCAAGGTCGGCGACGTCAACGAGCTCTGGCAGGCGCTGGAGGACTGGCAGGGCCGCATCGAGATCGCGCGCCGCAAGCAGCGCCCCGGCGACATCCTGGTGCTCGCCGACGAGACCCCGAACCGCGTGCTCGCCTTCGAGGCGTTGCGCCAGGCGGCAAAGGCGCTCGTCAAGTTGAACCGTCCGCTCTACGCGCTCAGCGTGATCGAGCAGGCGCGCCAGCTCGATCCCGACGACGTCGAGGCGCGCCAGATCGAGGCGATCGCGCTCGGCCGAGCCCGGCGATACGAGGAAGCCCGGGAAGCCCTGCGTGGTCTCGCCGAGCAGCGCCGCGACGGCGAGACCCTGGGGCTGCTCGCCCGCACCTGGAAGGACGAATGGACCCGCGAATGGAACGCCCATCCGCAGCGCAAGACGGATCCGCCGGCGGCAGCACGTGACACCGCCGCGAGCCTGCGCAGCGCCGGCGAGGCCTATGCCGAGGCGTTCCGCGTCGCCCCGGCCGACTGCTACCCGGGCATCAACGCCCTCACCCTCGGCCGGCTGTGGGAGCACGTGACGGGTCGCAAGTGCAAGCTCGACCTCGCCATGATCGGCTCCGGCGTCGGTTGGGCAACCGACTGCGCGCTGGCGCGCAACAAGGACTTCTGGGCCCTCGTCACCCGCGCCGAGCTGCAGCTCGTCGCCGACGAGGCCGACGCGGCGCTCGACGACTACGCCGAGGCGGCGGCGCTCGCCGTCGCCAATCGCGACCGCTTTGCACTCGACTCGACGAGCCAGCAGCTCGATCTGCTGGGCGAGCTCGGATTTCATCCCGGCATCGTCGCCAAGGCGGCGCTCGTCATCGACCGCGCCGAGAAGCAGCTCGATGCGCTGATCGGCGAAACCGGCGCTGACCGCGCCGCGCCGCAGCGCGTGGTCCTGTTCAGCGGGCACATGATCGACGATCCGGCGGTGCGCGGCGACGGCAAGGCGGAGCCGGCGCGTTTTCCGGCGTCCAAGATCGACGCTGCCGCCACTCGCATCCGCGCCGCCCTGGACGAGGTCGGCGCCGGCGCCGGCGATATCGGCCTGTGCGGCGGAGCATCGGGCGGCGACCTGCTGTTCGCCGAGGCCTGCCTCGAACGCGGCATGCGGCTGGAGGTGCGCCTGGCCCGACGGGAGAACGAGTTTCTCGCCGAGTCGGTGACGTTCGCCGACCCGGACTGCCGCTGGGCGCGGAGCTTTACGGCGGTGACGCAGCATCCGTCGACGTTGGTCCTGACGATGCCGGAGGAGCTGGGGCCGGCACCCGACGGCGTGAGCGTTCATGATCGCTGCAATCGCTGGATGCTGTACTCCGCACTCTCCTGCGGCCTGCCGCGCGTCGCCTTCGTGGCGCTGTGGAACGGCAAGTCCGGCGACGGCCCGGGCGGCACCGAGAACATGGTGGCGCTGGTGAGGACGCTCACCGGTCATCAGCCGATCATCATCGCCCCGGCCACGCTGTGAGGCGCAGGCGCGCGCCGGCACCGGCGACGGCGGGCGACTTGCAATCTCGTGGCGATTGCGAAATCATCGGTGTTCGACGGCGTAACCCGGATGACGGAGACCTTCATGACACGCTTCAGTCGACGACAGGTGGTGGGCAGCCTGGGTGCCGGGCTTGCGGCGGCGCTGCTGGCACCGGCCAGGGTCGGTCTGGCGGCGGGCGGCATCGCGGTCGACGACAAGAGCGTGCTGATCGTCGTCGACGTGCAGAACTGCTTCCTGCCGGGCGGCAGCCTGGCGGTGAAGGACGGCGAGCAGGTCGTGCCGATCATCAATCGCATCGCGAGCAAGTTTGCTCACGTGGTGATGACCCAGGACTGGCACACGCCGGGTCACATCTCGTTCGCCTCCTCGCACCCCGGCAAGACGCCGTTCGAAATGATCAAGCTGTCGTATGGCGACCAGGTGCTGTGGCCCGACCACTGCGTCCAGGGGACGCCCGGCGCCGACATCTCGAAG